>JAFVRU010000067.1 GCA_017504065.1 Clostridia bacterium | reverse complement strand
CGTTACCGTATCGGGATAATCCGTTTCGGGCGTAACCGTAGGTGCAACGCCGTCGATAATACGCAGCGTATACGAATAATTCAATTTTCTATTGCTGTTATCTTTTGCGTTATACGTTACGAAATACGTGCCGTATTCCGAACATTTTACCGAAATCGTTTGCGAATTGTCTACAAGCCAATCTTCAAGCTTAATCCCTTCCACCGACGTAACAATTTCGCCCGAAGGAGCGGTTACGGTAAGATAAGCGTCTACTTCACCGTCCAATACGTCGAATACAAGCGCTTCCGGCAATACAAAGACGTCGTTCAAAGCAAGCTCGCCGCCAAAATCGCCGTTAATGCTAATCATAGGCTTGCTGTAATCGCCAATCGCATTCGAGAACGGATTCCCGTTAATCTTCGTTAAATAGATCGATGCGGTTTTTCCATCCACGTTATCGATGTTCATTGCTACGTAATATTTGTTCCCTGCAAAGCCGTTGAATTCATCACCATTGACGTTCTTGGTAACCGTCATAGTTCTGTTATTCGAAACGTCATACTTGACGGTTGCGGTCTTGTTATCGTAATCGATATTGTACAGCGTTTTTTCCGCAAACGTACCGCTGATCTTTAACTTATCTGCTTGATTATCATTTACGTAGAAATAGACAGAGCCTGCTTCTTGTACATAATTGAACATAATTGCGTTCGACATATCATAGTAATCAAAGAGCGCAATGGAAATACGGGTTGCATTTTTTGTCGTTGCGGATGCCGTAAAGTCCATCGTGAACGACGTCGCGCTTTGCGCTACAAGGTATTGGAACACGCCGAAATCCGTCGAAATCATTTCAAGCGACGTACTAGTAGGATTGATCGAAGCGCCACTGTCAAAGCTAAAATATTTCGACATATCAAGCCCTGCTTCCGTTCTAACTTTCATTACGGGAACTTTTTTCGACCACGTTTCTACCGCTCCACCGATCTTTGCTTCGTAAATAATTTCAACTTCGTCGCCACTCTTATCTACCGTAGGAACGTATTTATTGCTCGTCAAAGCAGTAGCTTCCGTAGCGCCTTTCGCTTTCACCTTAATCGTTGTAGCAACGGGTGCGCCGCTACCGTCGATAAAGTTATATGCGTTCACCTTCGGCAACGTGTACGAGCTTCCTTCAATCATCGCTATAGGAAGCACGGGCGTTTCAATGAACGTCGGTTTCGTCGTTGCGTTGACCGTAACGTTGATCGTTTGCGTAGCTGTTTGACCAACGTAATCGGTTGCCGTATAAGTAACCGTCATCGTGCCCGTTTGCATAGGACGGACATAATACCCTTCTTCACCATTTTCCACAGGCAAGTCGATCGTACCGTTTTTCGCCGTTACCGTAAGTTTATAATTACCAAGCTCACCGCTAATTTGTGCAGCAGGAGCATTATACAACGCGCCGATTACGGTTTGTTCTTCATAGTCGCTCAACGAAATCTTCAACAGCTCGTTTGCCGTTTTATTAATTGCCTTAATTTCCACAACTTGTTCGGACGTATTTCCGTGTTCATCCGTTGCGAAATATACTGCATGATACGTACCGGCAATTTGCGGTTGGAACAAATTCCCCTTCTTCACGGGCATTTCCATTTTGCTCGCGGAGAAGTAATTCATATATACCTTTACGCTTACGTTCGCACTACCCGTATACGTATCGAATGCCTTAGCACCGAACAAGGGATAGTCAAATCCGACGAGCGCATTAGGATAGTTTTGCGCGGTATATTCACCGAAATCCAAATCAATCTTCGGGCCAGTTTCATCGGAAATCACTTTTGCCGACAAATCATTGTCTGCATACGATTTTACGATAAACCGTGCGTTTTCTTTTTCAAAATCTTCCGCATATACACGGCAATATACTTCGCCGGTCTTAAATCCTTTGAACAAGTTTGTTCCGAAATACGCGGGATCATCTAAATCCGCTACCAATTCGTATCCACCATCGTTACCACGAACCGCATACAAAGCGTTCGTTTCGTTGTCGTAGGAAATCCCAAACGAGTTTTTGGAAGCGTCCCCTTCGACTCCGTAGAATTTGAAGTGTACCCAATGCCCCCAATAGTTGTCTACGTGAATCGTTGAGCCGCCACGGTCTTTCCCTGTAGGCAACTGACCGTTGCTTGCGTAGGCTTTAATGTATCCAACGTCCGTATAATTCAACCGCGAGTTATACGGGGTGATCATCGCCGTTACGTAATTGGTTTCATCATAAGCGTCTACGATGTCAATTTTCAATTTTGCACAATCCGCCGCGCCAATTGCTGTGGGCGCAGGGATAACGCTAATCAAAGGTTTCGTAACCGATAAATCGTTCAAATTTACCACTTCGCGCATAACCAACTTATCTTTGGGTGCTGTAGTAGCAACGACGCCCGTAACGTTGGTTGCGTTCGTGTGCGTGCCATATACAGCCGTGGACGCAGCGTCGCCGTCAATATAATACGCCAATACGTCGTTTTCCACAGCAGTACTACCGTTCCCCGAAGAAGAAACGTTTCCGAGCGTAACGCCTAACCCAATCGCGCCAAGCCCGACCGTAGCGCAAAGACACGCTACAATACTTTTGCGAATTTTTCTCATTTTTTTCTCCTTTTAATAATTTTAATTTCTCTTCCCCGCAGTTACGCGGGGAAATTCGCCCAATGAAATGTGTTAATTTTTACTTCAATCCACCAACGGTGATATCGCCCAATAATCTCTTTTGGAAAATTAAGAAGATGATCAGCAAAGGAACTGCCATTGCAACGCACCCTGCAAGTTGGTGCGGCGTATCTGCCGTACTCGCTTCGAAATTCCCGCCCGTGTACATGAACAAGCCGTAAGCAAGCGTCGGATGCGACGGCATATACATCAAAGGCACTTGATAATCGTTCCAACAAGAGATAAAGTTCAATAATACAACCGTAAAGATCGAACCTTTCACAAACGGAATCATAATACGGAGCATGATGGTCAAATTCCCTGCGCCGTCAATCTGCGCTGCTTCCGCGTAGTCTTTCGGAATCGATTTAAACGAACCGTAGAACACAAGGAAGTACATACCGCTCACGTAACACCGCATGACAAACATACCGAAAATCGAGTCGTATAACCCAAGCAATCTTGCCATACGCAATTCGGAAGGCAAAGACCCGACGATGGGAATGATCATTTGTACGATAATGATGAAGTAGATCACGCCGCAGAATTTGAAATCAAATCTCGCAACAACGTACGCAACCAACAACGAAGCCGCCATCGCCACAAACGCGCTACCGATCGAATAAACAACCGAATTGAACGCCATTTCCGGAATCGCCACAAAACGGAAGGACTTCCCAGACGGAATTTTTACCGTAAAGTACGCCCAAACGTCCTTATAGTTATCGATGATCCAAGGATCAGGCCAAGCAAATTCCCCATCCATGTACGGGCTGTAGCTAAATGCGCTACGGAACGACGTTAAGATCGCCCAACCGAACGGAATAAACAACGACATTGTATAAATAAATAATATAAGGAAGCTAACAATGCCGAACGGAGTAAGAGTCTTTTTTATACTGTCGGATTTAAAAATCCGTTTAAAAACGTTTTCTTTTTCCATAACTCTACCCCCTTTATTCCTGTTTCGGCCCGACTTTTTCGAGCACTTTACGCCCTATCATCGTTACGGGCGCAGCAATCAACGTAAACGCAAGACTGTACGCTGCGAGTAACGGATACTGCGGAATACCGCCTGTACGCGTCTTTTTAAACAGCATATACCCGATTGTGGAAATCTTCGGATCTGCGCCGTTCGCGTAGAACGAGAACAGGTGCATTTGGTTGGTAAACAAGCCCGCTAAATTCAACACAAGGAAGGTTGTAATCGTCGGGTAAATCAGCGGCAAAATAATGCTGACAAACTCCCTTAAAGCCCCTGCCCCGTCCAGCTTTGCTGCTTCGATTACCGACGGATCAATCGCGTTCATCGCGCCCGAATACATCAAAATTTGCGTACCGAACCCGATCCAAACCATGAAGAACAACAACGTAGGCATTTGCGTATCCACGTTCGTCAACAACCCAACGCCGTCCATCGACGAGAAGATTGCAGGGAATGCACCTTCAACGAAGCTGCTGAACATTTTAACGGTAACGATCGCAGAGATCATCGACGGCGCGAATAAATTAATGCGGAACGTCTTCGAAAACGCCATACCTTTAAATATGTACAACGAGAAGAACAGCGCAAGCGTCGTTCCCACCCCTACGGTGATACAAAACGCAATCAACGAGTTCTTGAATGCCGAAACCAACTCATAGCCATGCTTTAATTCAAAAAGCATATCCTTGAAATTGTCCAAGCCTGCCATTTTGTATACGTAACGGTTATCGACAATTTCTACCTTTTGAAACGCCATTATAATCGAGTTAAAATTGACGCCGATGTAAAAAATCGCAAATTGAATTGCCGGAACCGCTATGACGCAAAGGCAAAATATCAAATCTTTCATCCGCTTTTTTTGAAAAGCGTTCATTTGCTTTTTTTGCATTATATTATACCTTCAATTTTTTATTTTTTACCGAAGCTTACGCGCCGATCAAGTTATTCCAAGTCGTTTGGTTATACTTTGTACGAGCTGCGCTCCAAATTTGTTCCAACGTCTTCCCACCGTTCATTGCAACGTGGGGATGCGCACCGTGGCTCGTCGCGAATGCCTGTTGATAATCAAACGTCGAGAAGTTTTGAACGAAGAAATTATCCGAACAACCAGGTACGTGTACTTTGGAATTCAATACCGTGTTAACCGTGCTTTGCGCAAACGTATTCAACTTATTGTATACGTCTTCAGGAACTTCATAATTGAAGCCACGCGTCATATTCGTTACTTGCAAGAATTCGATAAGCGACGCGTCCGTATGCAAGAATTGCAAGAACGTTTTCGCAAGTTCTTTCTTGTTTTCCGCGATATATCCGCTGATGCAAGCAACCGATTGCGAAACGTCGATCGACGTCGTCGGCGTGCCTACTAAGTCTGCCGTAGCTTTCGGCAACGGCATCATCGCCAAACGTCTATTTTTCAAGGACGCGCTCGAACCGAATTGGCTCACCAAGGATTGGAAGTTCCCCGCCGATTCGTGCGGCCACCAGCAACCTTCAATCAACATACCGATCGGATTCAATTTCGAGCT
>JAFVRU010000066.1 GCA_017504065.1 Clostridia bacterium | reverse complement strand
GCGATCGAAGGCTTGAAATCGACCGACCCCGAAAAATATGAACAATACCGCCAAAGAATTCTTTTGGAATCGATTGCGCCGAGATTTACCATTCTGGACAGACACGCGCAAGAAATGACCAATGCGGAGTTCCTTGTGATGGCGCAAGAGTTCAAGAAAGACGCGACGTATTTCAACATGGATTTGTACGGTGAAAGCGGCAAGTTGATTAACAAATACAAGTCTTGGGGTATTGCGTAATCCATATAATACGGCTAAAAATGAAAATTATCCATAAGGAGGGATAAAATACATGAAAACTTATTGTAAACCTATGGCATTGGTAATTCGACTGAATTACCGAGACGTGATCACTACCAGCTTCGGCGACGGGGTGATTCAGGACGGCGACGACTGGAACTTTTCCATTTAAGGGGGTAAGAGTATGACGACGAGAATGAAAGCAACCAAACGGTTTTTTATTGCAATTTTCGCGGCGCTGTTCTTTGTCCTTACGTTTGCTGCGATCGGTTTATTTAACAAACCGACCAAGACGGCAAAAGCTGCGGAAACGACGACGAATATCGTGTTCCAAGACGGCGCAAGCATTCGTCTTACCGAGCCTTCGGGCGTACGGTTCACCGCGGATTTGAACGCGAATTTGGAAAACGTAGTTTACACGGTCAACAACGGCGAAGTATCGTTGGTAAGCGGCGTAGAATTGGGTATGATCGTTGTGCCCGCGGCGGCGCTTGAAAACGTCGGTACGGCGGACGTGTTCGATTATTTGTATACGACGTACGGCAAAACGAAAGAACAGGTTTCCACGCAATTCAATGCGGGCGGCGACGGGAAAATTGTGCTGAACAAAGCGGGTACGGCGTACTGCATTAAAGGCGCGATCGTAAACATTACCAACAAAAACTACAACCGTCCTTATCAAGCGGTCGCGTATTATAAACTGAGCGAATCTTCCGAATACGTTTATAGCGCGATGAGCGACACGCGTACGATCTCTTACGTAGCGGACGCAGCGCTTCGCAACAAGGACTACGGTTCGCAGGAAACGACGCTTACGAACATTGTAAAACAAGCGTATACGTTGAAGAACCCTGAAGCGACGACGGTGAACGTAGGCAAGACGGTCGATTTAAAGACGCTTATGCCCGACGTAGAAGATAAGGCAAACTACACGTTTGCGATCAAGAGCGGTGAAGCGAACGTTTCGCTTAGCGGTAGCGTTGTAACGGGCTTGGCGACAGGCGAAGCAACCGTTACCGTTTCGATGAACGCATACGGCGGCAAAACGATCGAATTAAGCGAAATCGCGCTGAACGTTACCTATCCCCAAATAAACGTGGAAACGGAAGTAGACGCAGGGCTTGATCTTGCGACGGCGATTGGCGGTACGGTAGCAAGCGTAACGTTGGACGATCAACCGGTAGAACACACGAACGGTGTTGTAACGCTTGCGGTTACGGACGCTGCGAAAGAAGCGAAACCGTATATCGTTACCGATTCCGAAGGGGCAAAATACCAAGTTAATGCAAAGATTTGGTCGTTGTTTATTGACAATGCGACAGAATTGATGTCGTGGAACAATTATACGTATCAAGAAGAATACGTAGTTAACGCGTCTACCAACCAAAAAACGTATAAAGTTTGGGGTTACTTCAAATTTACAAGTAACGTTGATATGACGGGGCAAACTTGGGCGAAAGAAAACAGATTGGCTACGTCGGTTGACGTAACGTCGTCGGCAGCTGGTTTCCTTGGCGTTATTGACGGCAACGGCAAAACGATTGACAATTTGACGTTCGGCAGCGGTAACGATAAGTTGGCTTTGATCTCGATGACGGGTGAAACGGCGGAAGTAAAGAACCTTTCGATCACCAACGTGGTATATTCTTATATTCACGCAGTTGGTACGATTGCAAACACGGCTTGCGGCGGTACGTTTGAAAATCTCGTTATCGACGTGAAATCCGGTTTGCGCGGTTGGAGTTTGTCTAACGCGTCGGGCGCGTTGTTCTCCAAGGTATACACCTATGCGTCGCCGGTTACGGTGAAGAACGTAAAACTTATCAACAATTCGTCTAACTTCGGTACAGGCACGTATGAATATGGTACGGCGCTCGGTGCTACGGATTTGAATAAGACGCGTCTTATCTTGGACGGCGTAACGATCATCGGTTTCAACGATTACTTGCTTGCGGTTAGAGATTGGAACAGCAGCACAGACGTTGGGTTTATGGGTATGAACTCCATGAGAAATCCTGACAAATCGGCAAGTACGGAAGAAAAGAGTATTTACGATTATGCAACCGTACAAGGGAACGGCGTAAAAGCGTTTAACAGCAAGACGGAATATACGAACAGCGCGACGGTATTGACGGCGCAAGAAGTAGAACTTGACGCAGCGCAAGATTATACCGTAACGGTAGACTTTACGAAGATGGTGAAAGGCGAAATTGCACGTGTTACGATCGATGGTACGTTGATCGAAGGTACGAGCAAGAAATTCACGAAAGCCGAAGCTTCGAACGTAGCGAAAGTTTGCTTAATCGAAATGAAAGACTTCTCGTTGTATAAAGTAGAAGTTACCGTTTGGTCGTTGTTGATCGCGGATGAAACGGAATTGATGGCGGCGAATGCTTACGGTACGATTACCGACGGCGCGTACTACGGCTACTTTAAGATGGTCGGCGACGCCGATTTGACGGGCAAGACGTGGGCAAAAACGAATATGATCGACTACGGTTCGACCAAAGGCGCGAAAGCGAAAGGCTTCCAAGGCGTATTCGACGGCAACGGTAAGACGATTAAAGGCTTGAAGATCACGACAAATGAAACGGGGTTGTTCTTCTCGATCGGTACGAATGCGGTCATCAAAAACTTGTCTATCACCAATGCAACGATGACCAACGCGAGCGCGGGCGGCGTCCTTTCGTATTATGCAAACGGCGGTACGGTAGACGGTGTTTCCGTCCAAGTTACGGCGATGCCTACGACGTCGCACTTTGACTTAGGTAAAGGCTTGTTGTTCGGTTTGATCAACGCATACGGCGATAAGATCACGGTGAAAAACGTAACGTTGACGAACAGCGTGCCCAACGCGGCGTACGGACAAACGGCAACCGATATGGCTACTGCATTCGGTAGATTGACAGCACGTGCGGATTCGATTTTGAATCTTGATAACGTTACGATTAACGGCTGTGGAAACTATATCTTGGCGGTTGAAGTCAACAAAGCGACGATCGTCGGAGCGAAGTGTGTGATCACGCTTGGCGCAGATACGGGCGTTATCGTAGACGCAGACAAAGACGGCGTTGTGGACGAAGCGTATTGGAGCGAAGCAAACGGCTTGAAAGATTACGTTGTGATCGGTTCGAACGGTGTAACGATCGACGGCGTAAAGGTTACGGAATAACAACAAAAAGGGTCTTGACGGTTGCGGAGAAGTCCGCAACCGCCGAGATCAAAAATAAAAATCAAATTCAAGGTGATTGGATTTATGAAAAAAAACCATATTTTAAAAATCGCGACCTGTTTTTGCGTGGGCGCATTGGCGCTCGGGCTTGCAGGTTGTAGTAAATGCAGCGGCAATGATGCATCGTCTTCGTCTTCGACGACGTCGAAAACTCCCGTTACGTTGGCGTTCTCGCTGGAAACGTTGGGGCTGGAACAAGGCGATTGCTATTTGCCTGAAATTTTGAATGCGACGGGCGCGTATTCGCTCACGAGTTCCGATTCTTCGGTAATCGAAATTGCCGACGGAAAATTGCTCGCCAAAAAAGCGGGCTCTGCGACGGTAACGGTAACGGAAGGGACGCAAAGCGATACGCTCGCTGTTTCGGTAACGGCGGAGAACATTCCCGTATTATCTGTAACGGCGGAAAACCCGACAGTATATATAGGCGGGGATTTCCGTTTGCCTGCACAAGTTACGTATAAAGGCGCGGTTGCGGATAGCGGCGTAGCGTTTACGTATACGCTTGGGGAAAACGCGGAAAACGTCGTTTCCTTGGCGCAGGACGGTACGGTAACAGGGCTTAAGGAAGGCTTGGCGGAGATCAACGTAACGGCGGATTACCGCTATTTCACGTTACAAACGACTTGCACGGTTTCGGTCATCGAACATTCCAGCATCGTTTTGAATTCGAGTACGTTCTACTTGACAACCAAAGCGTTGGAAGCGGGAGAAATGGAAACGGCGAATCTGTACGCAATCGTTACGGACAACGGAAGCTCCGTAAGCGCGTCCAACGTTACTTGGACGATGGACAAATCAGGGATTGTGGACTTTGACAACGGCGTATTGAAAGCGCTCAAGGCGGGTACGGTGCAAATTCGCGCGGAATACACGACGACGAGCGGGAAAACGGTATACTCCGAATGTTCCGTTTCCGTTACGAAGCCGTTGGTGCAAACGGACGCGAAAAGCGTATATTACCGCAACAAGCAAAAACTCGACTTGCCCGAAATCGACAACGTCGCGACGGGCGAAGGAGTGCTCTTGGAACAGGACGTAACGGGCGTATATTCTACGAGTGGTACGCACGGTTCAAACGGGCTTTCGATTGCGGACGACACTTTGCGTTCTTCGCTTTGGAACGGGGAAGAAGTTGCGTGGATCGTTTCGACGGATAAGGTAGATTATCAGCTCACGGTGGAAGTACATACGGCGCTCATTGAAACGGCGGAAGAATTGACGAATGCGTATAAATTCGTGTTCTTTGATAGCGCGAATAAACAATACTTGGCGGACATTAAGCTGGGCGCGAATATTCAAATGGGCGACGTGGAATGGAAAGCCGAATATGAACTTTCGCCCACGCAGGGTTTCAACGGTACGTTCGACGGCTGTAATTACGCGATTATCGGCATGACGGTCGGCAGCAGCGAATCGCTGATCGGGCAAATGGGCAAATCGGGCGTGATCAAGAACGTGAAGTTCCAAAACTGCGTTGTGGATTCGAATAGCAGAACGGCGCTTGTTTCCAGACTCACCTACGGCGGGTATTATCAAAACTTGGATATCACGGCGAAGCATACGTATTCGGGGAAATCCAACGTCGAAGCGGCAGGGATTTTGTTCGGGCATTTGTATTCGTACACAACGAGCCACTACGGGGATTTGTATCTCAGCGACGTACGAATCACCGCGACGGACGAAACGGTCGTAGAACACGGGTTTGCTTCGGCGCTCGGTTGTACGACGAATACGGGCGCGTCGTGGGATAATACGGCTGCGGCTGGCGAAGAAAACAACTCCAAGATTCATTTGAAAAACGTAGAGATCAACGGATTTTACAACCTGTTCTTATACAACGCCAATACCTTGAAAACCGCGGAAGATTTGACGAGTCGGTTCGATTGCGAGAACGTTACGGTTACGGCAAAGACGTATAAAGACGTCATCGGCGAAATGACGGTTACGCTTGCGGCGCAGGAGCTTGAGCTCGACGCGACGAACGACTACACGGTAACGGTAGATTTCACGAAGCTGGTATCGGGTGAAATTACGGAAGTAGCCATCGACGGCGGTTCGATCAGCGGTACGAGCAAAACGTTCGGCAAAGCGGACGCTTCGAACGTGGCGAAAACGTGCTTAATCACGATGAAAAACGGCGGGTATTATATGGTCAATATCACCGTTTGGTCGATGTTGATCGACAGCGAAACCGAGTTGATGTCCGCAACCGATTCCACAAACGATATTTTGTACGACGCGAACGGCAAAGGACAAATGAACTACAAGGTATACGGCTATTTCAAACTCACCAAAGATTTGGATATGAAGAACTATGCTTGGGGTTCGGATAATATGATCGCGAAATCGGTTAGCACGACGTATAAGACGGGCGGCTTCCTGGGCGTATTCGACGGCAACGGCAAGACGATTAAAAACTTCAAAATCACCAAAGGCGGCACGGCGTTCATCGGATATATGGGCGAAACGGGCGTAGTCAAGAATTTGATGTTTGAATCGGCTAGCCTTGACGGAGTCTTGACGAGCTGCGGGATACTCGTTTACTACGCTTGCGGCGGTACGGTGGAAAATGTAACCGTACAAGTTACGGCGATTCCCCAAGGTCAGGCGTATAACAATACGGCAAGCGTATTGTTCGGGAATATCTACCACTACGGCGCGCAGGTCAGCTTGAAAAACGTAACGATCATCAACGCGGGCTCGGAAACGTACGGCTCGGGTAAGTACGATTTTGCTACGGCGCTCGGTCGAGTTCCTTATACGGCGTTGAATATGCTGTCTTTGGACGGCGTAACGATCGTTGGGTTCGGTACGTATATTCTCAATTACTACACCGACGGGTTTGTTGGGAAGAATAGCGTTTTGTCTACCGATAAGGCGACTACCGACACCACGAAAGGGTTGGCGGATTACGTGAAAGTTACAGGTAACGGCGTGAACGTGTATACGCAAAGCGAATATGCGGCTTTGTCGGCATAAGCAAAAAATGATTATGGTTGCGGAGCAATCCGCAACCATAAAAACCATAGACCAGAATTAAAAAATAAAAGCGAAAAAAGTTCTTCTAAAGGAGCAGTACAATGAAATTATTTAAGAACTCGCAGGCAACTTTCGGGATTATTTACAGCGGTAACGCGCAAGCAATTGATAACCATGCGGTAAGCGAAATGGCGTTGTTTATTCGGCGCTGTGAAGGCGGGGATATCCGCGTGTATCCGTTCAAACCCACGTATGAATACGAAAATTATATGTGTATCGGCGCGGACGACGACGTTTTGGAACAGTTCGGCGTGCGCGTACCCCGCGAAACGTTCACGGACGATACCGTGTATATCTTGGTAAAAGACAACGTAGTCGTATTAGACGGCGGGAAACGCGGTCAACTGTACGCCGTGTACGAGTTTGTAGAACGGTTTATGGGCGTGCGCTTCTATTTGCCCGAAGAAATGAAAGCTCCCAAAGTGAAGGATTTGGAAATTCCCGACTGCGAGATTGTGTATACTCCCAAAATTCGGTTTCGGAATTTGTATTCCAACGATATGCGTCGGGATCGGGATTTTTGCGTTCGTCATCGCATGAACACGGAAAACGATCCGTTGAATATGGAAAATTACGGCGGGAGCGCGAATTGGGCGAAGCCCGATTGCCATACCACGTTCCAAAACTTGTTGCCCCCTGAAGATCCCGAATACGGGTTCGATAAGCACCCTGAATATTTCAGCTATATCGAAGCGCAGGGCAAAAGGGTGGCGCGCAGACACATGGATTACGGCTTCCCTTGGGGAGAAGGCGAAATTTGCTGGTCGAATCCCGAAGTGATCGAGATTTTGACCGAGCGGGTCAAGCAATGGGTTTTGAACGAGCCGAGAATGCGGATTTTCTCGGTAACTCAAAACGATTACGGCACGTATTGCGAGTGCCCGAAATGCAAGGAACTCGCTTACAAGCACGGCAAGGACGGGAAACCGCGTTGGAGCGCTCCGATCGTCTATTCCGTCAACCAAATCGCGAGAAATATCAAGGCTTGGCAGCAGACGGACGAACGGGTAAAAAATCGGGAGATTTTATTGGAAACGTTCGCGTATTTGTATGGGAAAGAACCGCCCGTGGGTATGCAAGTGGAAGACAACGTCATCATTCGGAACTGCGTATCGTTCTGTTGGTTGCACGATACGGATGACGAAACCTGCCCCTATAACTAGGTAGTAAGACGGAATTTTGAATGCTGGAAAGCGATTGCGAAGAATATGTATATTTGGTCGTATCCGCAAAACCATGCGTGGTATATCGCTTACAATCTCGTATTGACGACGTTCCGCAATCACGTCAAATATTTGGCGGAGCAAGGCGTGATGGGGGTATTCGAAGAAATGGGCGCGGCTGGTAGAGTCGGACCGCTTTTCCCCGTCAAGCAATACATGTACGCTCGCTTGACTTGGAATCCCGACATCGATTTTGACGGAGAATACAGGGAAGCTATGGAATATTTCTACGGCGAAGCTGCTCCGTACTTAATGGAAATTGAAAGACGGCTGTTGGAAATGTCCAAGACTTTGAAAGATTACCACCCGCACAATTCGCATACCATTTTGAAACAGCATTACACCGACGAGTTCTTGGAAACGGCTACGCAGCTTTACGAAGTGGCGTTGACTCGGGTGAAAACGGCGCGGCATAAGCTTGCCGTACGCAAGGAATACGCGTATTTGAAATGGACGAAGATGTATTTGAACCGCGGCAAAGATTATGCGGAAATGCAACGCGTTTTGGACGAATTCGAAGAACTTGAAATTCATTTTTCCAAAGTGGAAATGTTCAAAAAACACTACTACGGCGGGAGAAAGAACGACTGGTTCTTGACGGAAATTGAAGAACGGAATTTAAAGAACGAATACAACCGCTTGCAGGAATTGAACGTACTCGTTGCAGACTGAAAAAACTTTGAAGGCGTTGACAGATTTGGAAATTTGCAGTATAATATCCAGAACATAAAAAGGAGCAAAGTATGATTACAGCAAAAGAATACGAAAGGTTTGACCGTATCGGCACGGAAGCGCACAGAAGCTATTATATTCCGTTCGCCGAAACGGATCGTATCGGTAGCGTTTACGGGATCGTCGATCGGAAAACGAGTTCCCGTTTTATCGACTTGGACGGGGTATGGAAAATCAAACAGCACGCGCGGATCGAAGCCGTAGAACTTGCAGAAGAACTCACGGAAGAAATTCCCGTGCCGTCTTGCGTGCAAATGCACGGCTACGATCAGTTGCAGTATACGAACATGCCGTATCCGTTCCCGTGTCATTTTCCGTACGTGCCCAAGCAAACGCCTTGCTGGCATTACCGTAGAACGTTTACGCTCTCCAAAAAGGACGGCGAGAAATACTATTTGAATTTCGAAGGGGTGGACAGTTGCTTCTATCTCTACGTGAATGGCGTGTATAAGGGCTATTCGCAGATCAGCCACGCGACGAGCGAGTTCGACGTAACCGAGCTTGTCAAAGACGGGGAAAATACGTTGGACGTCGTCGTGAGAAAATGGTGCGCGGGGAGTTATTTCGAAGATCAGGACAAATTCCGTTTTTCGGGGATTTTCCGCAGCGTATATATGCTCGTTCGTCCAGAAGTACATATCACCGATTATAAAATTATGACGGAGCTTGACGGGAACAACGGCGCGATCGTGATTGTCAACGAGAGCCGTGTGGGCATGCAGGTTCGCGTCGGTCGCCAAAACGGATTCGTCGCGGCGGGCAAGAGCGTACGCTTTACTCAAAAGAACGTCAAAGCTTGGACGCCTGAAACTCCGTATTTGTATACCGTGGAGCTTTGCGCTTGCGGGGAAAAGATCGTGGAACGGGTCGGGATTCGGACGGTTTCCATCGACGGCTGCGTTTTGAAGTTCAACGGGGAAGCCGTGAAGCTCAAAGGGGTGAATCGGCACGATTTTAACTGCAAGACGGGCGCGACGGTAACCAAAGCGAATATCATGCAAGATTTGCGGCTGATGAAATATCTCAACGTCAACGCGATTCGCACGTCGCACTATCCGAACATGCCGGAGTTTTACTTGCTTTGCGACAAAATGGGTTTTTACGTCATGGACGAAGCGGACGTGGAAACGCACGGCGCGCAGTTATTCTCCGCGGACGGGAAGCTGGAAGATTGGCAAGCGTTGGCTGAAAATCCCGCGGTAGAGCCTGCGATTTTTGATCGGCATGCGGCGCTGGTGGAACGGGACAAAAACCGCTCCTGCGTGGTGATTTGGTCGCTCGGGAACGAAGCGAATTTCGGGAAAGCGTTCTACGCGGGCGCAAAATATATCAAAAAGCGGGACAATCGGCCGTTGCATTACGAAGGGATTCGTTGCGCGACGAAGAATTATCGCTACGATAAAATTTTGGATATTTGGAGCGCGATGTACGATACGCCCGAAATGGTTCGCAAAGCCGTTTTGGACAATCCGAAAGAACAGCGTCCTTTCGTTTGGTGCGAATATACGCACGCTATGGGGAATAGCTGTGGGGATATTTCCCGTTATTGGAAGACGATTTACGCCGAGCCGCAAATTGCGGGCGCGTTCGTTTGGGAATGGGCGGATCACGCGATCAAGACCAAAAAAGGCTTCTTGTACGGCGGGGACTTCGGCGAAACCGAACACGACGGGAATTTCTGCGTAGACGGTTTGGTTACGCCCGATCGGAAGCTCAAATCAGGCGCGCTGGAAATGCGCGCGGTATACGGCGGCAAGACGGAAAGCGTCGTCAAAGAAGTCGCTTTGCCGAGCGTTGTTTCGCGGGCGAAAGCGTTGGAGATCGAAGCGGACGAAGACACGGGGGAACTCGTTTCCCTGAAAGCGGACGGGAAAGAGATTTTACGCTCGCCAATGCGGTTGAATATTACCCGCTATATCGATAACGATCGCGGGCATCAAGGGAAATATAACAGTTTCAAACTCAACGCTTGCAAACAGTTTGTTGTGGATTGCAAGAAAGAGAAGAACCGTTACGAGTTTACGGGCGTGCTTTGCGCAAACAGCCGTATGCCCGCGTTGCATTTTACGCTCGTTTACGAAGTACAGGGGAATGCGCTGAAAATAGAGCTTTCCTACGAGCAAGGGTATTATATTACGCATTTGCCGCGCGTGGGGTTGGAGTTTGCCGTCGCGGATACGTATTCGAAATTTGCTTACGTCGGGTTCGGACCGACCGAGAGCTATATCGATAAGAACGTCGCTTGCGAATACGGGTATTACGAAAACACGGCACAAGGCAATTTTACCGACTATATCCGTCCGCAGGAAACGGGCAGCCATTATGCGAGCCGTTATCTTGCGCTAGAAGATTTGTTTACGGTTACGGCGGAAAACGCGTTCAGTTTCTCGGTGTTGCTGTATACGACGGCGCAGCTTCGGGATACGGCGCATGCGTTCGAGTTGAAAAAGCAAGGGATTACCAACGTTTGTTTGGATATCGCGATGCGTGGGATCGGGTCGTATTCCTGCGGGCCGGACGTTTTGCCCGAGCACGAAATTCCCCGCAAAGCAAAAAATACGTTTACGTTGACGTTTTAAGGAGTAGGACATGTACGTATCCACGGAAATCGACTCGTTTAAAAAGTACGGGGATAATCGGGAAATCATACGGTTATTGAAGGATAGCGGGTTCACCGCGTACGATTTCTCGATCTTTGTTTACGGGCATGGTGAAAAGCTCATGCTGTCGGACGATTATCGGGAACAAGCGCAGGAGTTTCGAACGTTTGCGGATTCGATCGGGATTGTTTGCAATCAAACGCACGCGCCCTATCCGTCTGCGATCAAGGGCGATGAAGCGTATAACGAAAAACTGCGCGGGCGGATCATTCGCGCCATTGAGATCAGCGGGATTTTGGGCGCGAAAGTTTGCGTAGTGCATCCCTGTAACGACTATACGGCGGAAGAGAACGAGAAACTGTACCGTTTCTTCGAACCGTACGCGCGGAAAGCGGGGGTGAAGATCGGGCTTGAAAATATGTGGAATTCCTATCATTGGGGCGAACCGGATTTTCACGCATTGCCCGCCGCTTGTTCGGATCATGCCGATTTTTTACGGCACTTGGAAAGGTTGCCGTCCGACGTGTTCGTCGCGTGTGTGGACATTGGACATGCGGAGCTCAAAGCGTTGGGAACGAGCGCTTCGGAAATGATTGAAACGTTGGGCTCGCGAGTGCAGGCAATCCACTTGCACGACGTAGACGGAGTGAACGACAATCACACAATCCCGTTTACGAGCGGGATCGACTTCGAACCGATCATCGAGAGTTTGCGGAAGATCGGGTATAACGGCGACGTTACGCTGGAATGCGCGTACGTTGCGAAACGTTATCCTGTGGAATTACATGCAAGTTTGGCTCGGCACTTGGCGGATATCGCCAACTATTTTAAAAAGAGATTGGAGCAGTAAAGTACGGAATGAGAATTTTAGGGATCGACATCGGCGGTACGAATATCAAATACGCGCTCGTTACAGACGGATTGAGCGTTTTGGAAACGGGCTCGGTGGAGTCGGACGCGAAATTTGGCGCGGAGCGTTTATTGAAAAACGTATGCGCGGTTTGCGATCGGCATTCGTTTGACGCGCTCGGCGTATCGACGGCAGGGATCGTTGGAAAAGACGGCGAAATCGCGTATGCGAACGAGAATATTCCGAAGTATACGGGCACGCCGCTGAAAAAACGGTTGGAAGAAAAATACGGCGTACCCGTGTACGTGTTGAACGATATCGCGGCGGGCGCGCTTGCCGAAACGGACGGGCAGCGGGAGTATTATTACTTGGCTTTGGGCACGGGCGTCGGCGGTATGTACGTGCGCGGCAACGAAGCGTTTTCGGGCGCAAGCGGACAGGCGGGGCAGATCGGATATTTACCGTCTAAAAACGGGACGAGTATCGTCGATAAGACGGTTTCGACTGCGGGCTTGGAACGATTGGGCAAGGACACGGCGAAGCGTTTGTTCGAACGCGCGGAAACGGGCGATCAGGCGGCGGTTGCCGCATTATCCGCTTGGCGGGAAGAATTCGTGCATTTATGCGCTTGGATCGTCGGCTTATACAATCCGTCGGAGATCGTGCTCGGCGGCGGAATCAGCGAACAAAAAGAAAAACTGCTCCGTTTTTTGGAAGCGGGGTTGGACGGGTTGCCCGTTCCGTATCAAAATACCTTCCGTTTGAAAACGGCGACGGCGGGGAATTATGCGGGCGCTTTGGGCGCGGTGAAGTACGTTAAGGAGAGTATGAAACAATGAAAGTATTGGAACAAATCAAAGGCGGGTTGATCGTTTCCTGTCAAGGCTTGGAAAACGAGCCGATGCACAGCTCGTTTATCATGGGTCGGTTTGCGCTTGCCGCGAAGCAGGGCGGTGCTGTGGGGATTCGCGCGAATACCGCGGTGGATATCGCCGAGATCAAGAAGAACGTAGACTTGCCCGTGATCGGGATTGTCAAGCGGGATTACGAAGATAGCGAAATCTATATTACTCCGACGATGAAAGAGATTGAAGAACTGCTTTCCGTAGGCGTGGAAATTATCGCGTTGGACGCGACGATGCGCCGTAGAC
Organism: Clostridia bacterium; assembly: GCA_017504065.1. Classification (GTDB taxonomy): domain Bacteria; phylum Bacillota; class Clostridia; order Christensenellales; family Borkfalkiaceae; genus Scatosoma. The sequence continues at coordinate 464 of JAFVRU010000066.1, read as the reverse complement.
CGAACGGGCTCGAGCTTGCGGACATGGTCGCGCAAATCCGTAAAATTTACAACGGGTTGTTGATGGCGGACATTTCTTCGTTCGACGAAGCGCAAAATGCCGAACGGTTGGGATTCGATTTGATTGGCACGACGTTGCGGGGGTATACTCCGCATACGCAGGGGATAAAAATTCCCGATTTCGAGTTCATCGAACGGTTGGCGAAAGAGTTGCATACGCCGATCATCGCCGAAGGCGGGATTGACGAGCCGTGGCAACTCAAGGAAGTCTTGCAACGCGGCGCGCACGCGTCCGTTATCGGCGGAGCGATCACTCGTCCGCAAAACATCACGAAGCGGTTTGTGAGCGCGATTGAAAAGTAAATGACTGTATAAAAACACCCCGCCGTCCGAGCTCGGACGGCGGGGTGTTTTTATACAGTCATTTACTTTTCAATCGCGCTCACAAACCGCTTCGTGATGTTT
>JAFVRU010000065.1 GCA_017504065.1 Clostridia bacterium | reverse complement strand
TACGCGATGCCGCTCGGCGTTGCGATTGGAGTTATCGGGTTATGCGCGGTAACAGGGAATTACTTTTTGTATAAAAAGATGTTAAACAAGCGCAAGAAAAAATACCGCGAACAAATTTTAGCGATGACGGACGAATTGTTGCGATCGTGAAAAATTTTATAAAAAAAGGATTGACAATTCTATTCGGCGGTGCTATAATATGCGTAGCTGAATAGTACGGAGGCATAGCTCAGTTGGTTAGAGCGCGCGCTTCACATGCGCGAGGTCGTAGGTTCGAGCCCTACTGTCTCCACCAAAAAAAGGAACGCCAAGGGGGGTTCTTTTTTTGGTATATAACGAACAAACAGTAGGGCTCGAGGGTGGGAGCCGTTTTGCGAGAGCAAAACGCTTTGCCCGAAAAAGAAGCTGAAACAAACATGAAAGACGGCAAAGGCGACGATTGATAATCGTCGAGCGGGGCGCGCCGCTAAAGGCGCAAGCCCTACTGTCTCCACCAAAAAAAGGGAACGCCAAGGTGCGTTCTTTTTTTTGGTAAATAACGAACAAACAGTAGGGCTCGAGGGTGGGAGCCGTTTTGCGAGAGCAAAACGCTTTGCCTGAAAAAGGAACTGAAACAAACATGAAATCCGACAAATATTATTTGAAGAAAAGGAAGAAAATTTCACAAATTCTAAAAAATAGTGGGCTATTTCAACTTGCGTTTAACTTATTCTAAAAAGGAATGAAAAAAGTTTGTCGAAATCCGTCGAAAAAGAAAAAATCGTTTTTTTTCGACAAAAACCTGACAAATGATTTGAACGGATTTATAATAGATTATAAGGTAGTAGCAAAAAAACAAATAAAAAAACGCCTACTACACGGAGGTATTTAGTATGAAAGCATTGAAAAAATGGGCACCCCTTGCGGCAATCGTTATGACGGCACTCGCGTTGATCTTGTACGTATTCGCACCTGTCTTGAAAAGGGAAATGATGGGTATGAGCGAAACGACCAGCGTTTGGGATTCGTTGGACGAAGATAAGACTCCGATGATCGTTGTTACGGTTGTTTTGGCGATCGCGAGCGTAGCTATGGCAGTTGTGAACTACTTGAAGAACAACGAAAAGCTTGGTTATGCGGCAGTAGCGGTTATGGTTGTAACGGCAATCTTCTGCTTCAGCTCGAAAGCGTTCATCATGTCCGATAAGGATGTTGCAAGCGCAGTAGCGAAGTATTTCGATCTTGGGATCGGCGCAATCCTTGCAGGGATCTTGTTCGTTGTTAGCGCAGCAGCGGTGACCCTTCCCAAATTCTTGAAAGATAAAGAATAATTTATCGCAGTAAAAAACGCCCTTGGCAATCGCCAAGGGCGTTTTTGTCGTATGCTAAAACCCGCTCTTTTGAGCGGGTTTTTCACAGAAAATTCCGTTAGAATTCCAATTTGTCTTCGATATAAGCGATCGCTTCTTCCACGCTAACGCGAATTTGTTCCATCGTATCGCGGTCGCGTACGGTTACCGTGTTGTCTTCCAAGGTTTGGAAGTCGATGGTAACGCAGTACGGAGTACCGATTTCATCCTGACGGCGGTAACGCTTCCCGATCGAACCGGTAACGTCGTACGTCGCGGAGAATTTCTTGGACATTTTCGCGTAGATCTCGTCCGCCTTTTCCGAAAGGTTCTTTTGCAACGGCAATACCGCGCATTTATAGGGCGCGAGCGCAGGGTGTAAACGCAATACCGTACGGATATCGTTCTTTTCCGCGTCTACGACTTCTTCGTCGTACGCGTCGGTCAGGAATGCGAGCACGACTCTATCCGCGCCGAGCGACGGTTCTACTACGTAGGGAACGTAGCGTTCGTTGGTAACAGGGTCGAGATAATCGATGGGCTTGCCGCATTCCTTTGCGTGTTGCGAAAGGTCGTAGTCCGTTCTGTCCGCAATCCCCCAAAGCTCACCCCACCCGAACGCGAACTTATACTCAAAGTCCGTCGTCGCCTTGGAATAGAAGCAAAGTTCTTCGGGGGAGTGGTCGCGCAAATGCAAGTTTTCCGCTTTCATACCCAAGGAAAGCAGCCAATTACGGCAGAAGTCTTTCCAATACGCAAACCATTCCAAATCCGTGCCCGGTTTGCAGAAGAATTCAAGTTCCATTTGTTCGAATTCACGGGTACGGAACGTAAAGTTCCCGGGCGTGATTTCGTTACGGAAGGATTTCCCGACCTGCGCAATCCCGAACGGAACGCGCATACGCGTCGCGCGTTGTACGTTTTGGAAGTTTACGAAAATCCCTTGCGCCGTTTCGGGGCGAAGATAGACGGTATTCGCGCTGTCTTCGGTAACGCCTTGGAAAGTCTTAAACATCAAATTGAATTTCCGAATGGACGTGAAATCGGAGTTTCCGCAAATCGGACAAACGATCTTTTTCTCGGTGATGAACTCTTCTAACGCATCGTTGTCCATAGCTTCGACTTTCACGTCGAGATTGTGTTTTTCCACGTAGTTTTCTACAAGATTGTCCGCTCTGTGGCGGGCTTTACACGATTTACAGTCCATCAGCGGATCGGAGAACCCGCCCAAATGCCCCGACGCTTTCCACGTACGGGTGTTCATCAAAATCGCGCAGTCTACGCCCGTGTTGTACGGGTTTTCCTGTACGAACTTCTTCCACCAAGCTTTTTTGACGTTGTTCTTCAGCTCCACGCCCAAAGGACCGTAGTCCCACGTGTTCGCAAGTCCGCCGTAAATTTCGCTGCCAGGGAAAATAAAGCCCCTGTTTTTACAAAGGGAAACGAGTTTTTCCATCGTAACCGCTCTTTTTTCTGCCATAATCTTCTCTCCTTGTTGCGATAAAAATGTTCGAAAATATTATACAATGTTTTGCGCGGTTAAGTCAAACGTTTTTTCTTAAAAACGGGCGCAAAGGACGGGGATTTTTTGAAAAAAGGGGATTTTTATCCAAAAATTTTGCAAGGGAGAAAAAGGCTGGAAAAATTTTGTCGAAAAAAGCAGAGAAAAATTCGGGAAAACTTGAAAAAAATCCGAAAAAACATAAGAGAATATTTTCATTTTTTGAAAATATGTGCTATAATGTTATTTGTAAGATTATACGAAAGAGAGGACGATTATGCTTTCAGATATCGAAATTGCGGAACAAGCCGAGCTTGTGGATATCCGCGAAGTAGCGAAAAAACTCGGTTTGACGGAAGACGAGTTGGAATTGTACGGGAAATATAAGGCGAAAGTTGCGTTGCCGAAAGGCGCGAAACGCAAAGCCAAACTCATTTTGGTAACAGCGATCAATCCCACGTCGTCGGGCGAAGGGAAAACGACCGTTTCGATCGGGCTCGCGGACGGGCTTGCCAAGATCGGCAAATCGGCGTGTTTGGCGCTCCGTGAACCGTCGCTTGGGCCTGTATTCGGGATCAAAGGCGGCGCGGCGGGCGGCGGCT
>JAFVRU010000064.1 GCA_017504065.1 Clostridia bacterium | reverse complement strand
CTTCTTTTCGATTACCAAAACTCTTTTCTTTGCGGATTTAATATTAGGCATAACAATCTCCTTATGATTTCCAAAATTTCTTAATAAATCAAATTGCGTAAACTATTCTAACACAATTTCGTTGGAAAGTAAACTGTTTTTCGGTGGTAAAACGCGAAAAACGATAAAATTTTTAAAAAAATTTCTTTTTCAGGAGTAAATATGCGGATTTTGAAAGGGGGTATTGCGTTTTTCGATAGCGGTATCGGCGGAATGACCGTTCTTGCGGAATGTCAAAAGCGTTGCAAAGGCGAAATTTTCTATTATTACGGGGACAATAAACACGCGCCTTACGGCAATTTGCCGCCTGCAAAAATCCGTCGTTACGTCGAAAAAGCCTTTCGGAAGTTTCGCCGTTTAAAGGTGAAAGCCGTCGTCGTCGCTTGCAATACCGTAACGGCTCTCTGCGTGGACGAGTTGCGAAAAAAATATCCCTTTCCGATTATCGGCGCAGAGCCTGCGCTATATACGGCAGCCAAGCGCGGGGGAGAAATTTTTGCGCTTGTTACCCGTGCAACGTATAAAAGCGAACGCTTCCAACGCTTACTCGCCGAAACCGCCCGTCGATATCCTGCGGCAAAGGTCAGCGCCTATCCTTGCGATTTGCTTGCGGGAATGATCGAATCCCATATCACCGACCCCGAGTTTTGTTACGAACGGTATTTTCCGAGCGGCGAACCGAACGGCGTCGTACTCGGTTGTACTCATTATATATATATTAAGGAAGCGATTGCCGCCTTTTACCAATGCGCGACGTACGACGGTAACGCGGGGATCGCCAAACAACTATGCGCGACGTTGCAAAAACAAACAAACGCAAACAAACGTTCGGGTAAAAAATCAAAAAAAGGGCAAAAAAGGGTCGAAAAAGGGGCTTTTTTCGGGATTTTTTTCCTTGGAAGCGGAAAAAAGGGCAATAAAAGGCTATACAAACAAATGTTCGTGTTATAATTTGGACTCAAAAACGTCAAAATTGGGTTTTGGTGGTCAAAAATCCCAAATTTTTCAAAAAAGATTGAAAAAATTCATGTAAAATCCTTGACAATGGTTAAAAGTGGTTGTATAATAGAATCAAGCTATTCTATAAGGCATAGTAAACGAGAAGGAGGCGCGATATGTTTAAAGGCATGTTTGAACATCAAGTTGACGACAAAAACCGTTTGCGTATTCCTTCGAAGTTTAAAAAGGAACTGACGGGGGAACACGGCGAGAAGTCGTATAGCTTTTGTCGGGGTATGAACCGTTGTATTTGCGTGATGTCCGACGACGTGTTGGACGAAACGATCGCTTCGATTTCGGAAGAAGGGATTTCGGAAACGAGCGAAGCTTCGACGTTGTTTTTCGGGAGTATTTTCTCGGCAGAAGAAGATGCGCAGGGCAGAGTGGTATTGCCGGCGATGCTGAAAAAGATGGCGGGAATTAAAAAGGACATCATAACGCTGGGTCGGGGAAAACGTTTGGAGATCTGGGCAGCGGAAAGATATTACGAATATTTAGAAGGGATCGATTACGATACCGAGTTAAAGAAATTGGGGATTTAAAAGATGTTGGAGTTTGCCCACAAGCCCGTAATGTTAGAAGAGTGTATGGAAGGCCTGTCGCTGAAAGACGGCGGAGTTTGGTTTGACGGCACGGTCGGCGGCGGGGGACATTCCTACGAGATTTTAAAGCGTACCGCGCCGAGCGGTCGGCTGATCGCGACGGACTTGGACGACGAAGCGATTGTTTCCGCAACCGAACGGTTGAAGCCGTTCGACGGAAGATTTTCCATCTATAAATCCAATTATAAAGACTATGCGAGCGTGTTTGAAAGCGCGGGAATCGATTGTATTGACGGCGCGCTGTTAGATTTCGGCGTATCTTCGCATCAAATCGACGACGAAGACCGCGGGTTTACCTATCGCAATGCAAACGCGCCCTTGGATATGCGTATGAACCGTTCGGCGGAGTTGACTGCGGAAACCGTACTCAACACCTACACGGAAGAACGGCTGACAAGAATTTTAAAGACGTACGGCGAAGAAACGTTTGCCAAACAAATCGCGAGAAACGTTGTAAAACAACGCGCGATCAAGCCTTTAAAGACGTCGGGAGAGTTTGCGGAGATCATTCGCGGCAGTATTCCCGCAAAATTCCGTTTTGGCGCTCCGTGCGAACGAAAGAGCTTTCAAGCGGTGCGGATTGAAGTCAACGGAGAACTTGACGGGCTGTACGAACTCGTCCTGTCCTTGACGAAGCGTTTAAAAAAGGGCGGACGGATTGCGATTTTGACTTTTCATTCCTTGGAAGATCGGATCGTCAAAGAAGCGTTTCGGTATTTGGAATCGCCTTGCATGTGCCCGAAAAGCTTACCCGTATGCGTATGCGGCAAGCAACCGGAAATCAAGATAATTACGAAAAAGCCAATTACGGCTACGGAGCAAGAACTCGAAGAAAATTCGAGAAGCAAATGCGCGAAGTTACGGATCGCGGAGAAAATATAATCCGTAAACAGATAAGGAAAACAGGGGAAACACAAAAACACGGAGGAGAGGGAAATGGAACTGTTACGCGAAAGAGAAGAATTGCAAGTAAACACCGTAGATACGGCAGCGCAGGCGCATAACGCCCAAATTCGGGAGCGTTATCGCAAATTGCAAAACGCGGAAGCAGATCAGTTCGCCGAAAGCGCGCAACGCGCGGCAAACGAACAAGCTATTGTTTCCGAACGCCCCGCCGTATACGTTGCTCCCGTAACGGATCAAGTCCCTGTTGTAGAACAAACGCCCGTTGTAACGGAGTTTGTCCACGAAAAGTTGGAAGCGCCCGTATTCACTACGGAAAAATTCGAACGCGCGGAACAAAAACAAACGCCCGTGGAAGTCATTCAACACACCTACGTTGCGCCTGTAACGTCGGTTGCGGTTTCCACGCAAACGCAGTACTCGTTGACTCCGTTTGCAAAAATGGTTATGGCGGCGTTTACGTTGATCGTCGTTGCGATGTTGACGCTCATTTGTATCAATACGCAAATCATTCGTCAAAAATCCGTACGGTTAAAGAATTTGGAAGAACAACGTCAGGAATTGATGGAACGCAGCGAAGAAATTCAACGCGACATCGAGAACGCGACGTCGGAAGACACCATTCGCGCTTATGCGGCTGCGCAGGGTTGGTAAACGAAAAAACTTAAGGAGTTTGCGTTATCAAAAAACATCATCACGAATATTCGGTATCGGTTTTACGAAAGAGGTTATTTGCCATCAGTTTGGCGGTAACCTTTCTTTTTTGCTTTTTATGCGCTCGGTTTTTCTACGTGCAAGTACTTTGGAGCGAAGAATTAAACTACCGCGCGCTCGATCAATGGACGCGGGAAATCCCGATTGTGGCGGAACGGGGCAAGATCACGGATCGAAACGGCGTAGTGTTGGCGGACAACAGCACGGCGTATACGGTTTTCGCTCGCTCGAACGCCGTTCGCGATACGCACAAAACGGCGGCGCTTTTGGCGGAAGCTCTGGAACTGGACGCGGCGGAGCTTACGGAAAAGCTCACGAAAAAGAAAGCTTCGGAAGTTACCGTCGCAAAAAAGGTGAGCAAGGACAAGATCGAAAAATTGGCGGCGTTGGAACTCGACGGAATCTATTACGCGCGGGATAACGTGCGGCAATATCCGAAATCGGACGCGCTTTGTCAAATTCTCGGCTTCACGTCCACGGACAACGTCGGTTTGACGGGTGTGGAAAAGTTTTATAACGAGTATTTATCGGGCAAAAACGGGGAGTTGCTTTATGAAACCGACTTGATCGGCATTGAGATCGAAAACAGCGTCGCCACGTACCTGCCTGCCGAAAACGGTTACAACGTGGAACTCACGATCGACTACGGAATCCAAGAAATCGTGGAAAGCGCGTTGGAAAAAACGGCGGCGGCATACAATCCCGTTTCGGCGGAGTGCGTTGTTTTAGACGTGAATACGTTCGAGATTTTGGCGCTCGCAAACTATCCGTCGTACGATTTAAACGACGTGCCGAGAGAGGATATGCAGCTCTTAAACGCATTGACGCGTAACCGCTTGGTTTGCGACGTTTACGAGCCCGGTTCAACATTCAAAATCATCACGTCGGCGATCAATATTGAAGAAAGTTTGCAGGGCAATCCACGCGCGTTTTCAAAAAATTACGTATTTCCGAGCTCCCGCACCCGAGCGGTAGACGGTACGACGGTCAAGTGTTGGAGTAATCACGCCAACGGCAAACACAGCAATCAAACGCTCGCCGAAGCGTTGAACAACAGCTGCAACCCGTGTTTCACGGATATTGCGTTGTCGATCGGGAAAACGACGTTCTACGATTATTTGGAACGGTTTGGGTTCGGGAAGCGTACGGGGATCGATTACGGCGGCGAAGCCTACGGGCTATTGATGCCGGAAAGCGCGGTGCGGAATTGCGATTTGGCGCGGATCGGGTTCGGTCAGACGATTGCGGTATCGGGGATACAACTCGCCTGCGCGACGGCGTCCACGGTCAACGGCGGATATTACTATACTCCGCAGCTTTTAAAACGCGTTTACGCGGACGACGGGTATGTACTCAAAGCCAACGCGCCTACGTTACAGAATCGTACGGTCAGCGCGGAAGCGTCGACGATGCTCGCCGAAATGTTGGAAGGGGTAGTACGGGACGGAAGCGGAAAAAAAGCTTACGTGGACGGATACCGTATCGGTGGGAAGACGGGCACGGCGCAAAAATATGAAAACGGGCGGATTGCGGCAGGGAAATACGTTTCGTCGTTCGTCGGGTTTTTCCCTGTGGATCAACCGCAGTATTTGGCGCTCGTGATTGTGGACGAACCGCAGGGAGCGTATTACGGTAGCGTGGTGGCCGCGCCTTGCGCAGGCGAAATTTTTCAAGGAATTATCTCCCTGAAAAACATACAACGGAGAAACGTGGAATAGAATAAATTAACGGGTTATAAGGAGTTTATCATGCGCTTGTCAAAGTTGTTGGAATCGGTTATAGTCGAAAAAGTCGTTTGCGACGGGGATTGGGAGCGGGAGATCGCCGCAATTTCAACGGATAGTCGAAATACCACGCAAAACAGATTGTTTATATGCCTGTCGGGTGGGAACACCGACGCGCACGGCTATATCGACGAAGCGGTAAAAAACGGCGCGGTTGCCGTCGTCGTCGAACGGATAACGTCCGCTTCCGTTCCACAGATTTTGGTGAGCGACACGCGGGAAGCGTATGCAAAACTGAGCGGCGCGTTTTACGGCGAACCTGCAAAAGCCTTGAAAATTATCGGGATTACGGGCACGAATGGAAAAACGACGACGTCGTATATGCTCGCTTCCATATTACAGGCTGCAAAAAAGAACGTAGGGGTAATCGGTACGTTGGGCGTTTCATACGCAGGGCAAACGCTCGCGGCAGATTTGACTACGCCCGATCCCGACTCGTTGCACCGTATTTTTGCGGATATGCTCCAAAGCGGTGTGGAATACGTCGTGATGGAAGTTTCCGCGCACGCGCTCTATTATCAAAAACTCGCAGGGGTAACTTTTGCGGCGTGTATTTTTACGAATTTCACGCAGGACCACTTGGATTTCTTCCCGTCCATGCAAGCGTATAAAGCCGCGAAAGCGCGGTTGTTTAAAGCGGAAATTTGTCCCGTTGCGATCCTAAACGGCGACGACGAAGCGGGGCGGGAGTTCGGGAAAGCTCGCGCGATGGATAGCGTAACGACTCGTTATTACGGCTTGCTCACTCCGTCCGACGCATTCGCCATTGTTACGGACGAGAGTTTGTACGGCTCGGAATGTATGTTGAACATCAATGACAAACTTTGTCGGGTTTCGCTTGCGTTGACGGGGCGGCATAACGTCTATAACGCGCTCGCGGCGGCGTTGTGCGCTAAGGAGTTGGGGGTTGCGCCCGACGTAATCGCGGACGGTTTAAACGCGTTAAAGGGGGTTGACGGACGATTGGAGCGGATTGGCAAAGCGAACGTGTACGTAGATTTTGCGCATACGCCCGACGGGTTGGAAAAATCCTTGGACGCGCTCCGCGCGCATTGCAAGGGGCGGTTGATTTGTCTGTTCGGGTGCGGTGGAAACCGCGATAAAGCCAAACGGCCGCTGATGGGAGAAACGGCGGCGAAAAAAGCCGATTTCAGTATACTCACGTCGGATAATCCGCGCTATGAAGATCCGCTGGATATTATTTCGGACGTGGAGAAAGGGTATCGACGGTTTTCCGTGCGGTACGTAATCGTACCCGATCGAAAAAAGGCGATCGTATACGCGCTGGAATGTTTGGGGGAAAAGGACGTGTTGCTTGTTGCAGGAAAAGGCGGGGAAGAATCTCAGGAGATCATGGGTATAAAATACGCGTTTAACGACAATGCTATAATCGAAAAATGGTTGGAAGAAAAAGGGAGAGTCCGAGAGTAATCGCGGAGTGAAAACGGAAGGATGATGAAAACGTATCTTCTCGCGACGTTGGTCGCGCTTGCGGTATCGGTAGTGTTTTGCCGAGTCCTGATTCCCGTTTTACGGCGTTGGAAAGCGGGACAAAATATACTTGTTTACGTAAAAGAACATAAAGGAAAAAGCGGTACGCCCACAATGGGTGGTATCGCTTTTATTGCCGCCGCAGTTTTGTCCGCGGTGTTGTTTATCGGGAAAACCGACCGAACGACGGTTTTGTGTTTGGTGATCGGGCTTGCGTATATGACCGTGGGCGTGTTAGACGACCTGTTGAAACGGAAGCATAAAGAGAATTTGGGGCTCAAAGCTTGGCAAAAGCTCGTGTTGCAAATTTCCGTCGCCGTGTTTTGCGGTTTGTACTGCTTGCGCGCAGGATTGACGGAGTTGCATATTCCGTTTTGGAATAAATCGCTGCAGATCGGCGGCTGGATGTTCCCGCTTGCGGTGTTTACCTTTATCGCAACGGTCAATGCGGTGAATTTAACGGACGGCTTGGACGGCTTGGCTTCGGGCGCGAGCGCGCCGTTTTTCGCCGTGATCGGTATTCTGATCGCTTTACAGGACGGCTCGGAGTCGATTGCATTGCTCTCCTTTTGTTTGACGGGCGCGTTGCTTGGCTACCTGCCCTTTAACGTGTCGCCCGCTTCGGTATTTATGGGGGATACGGGTTCTTTGGCGTTGGGCGGGTTCGCCGCCGCGATCGCAACGTTTACGGGGAACGCGTTATATTTGCTCGTAATCGGGGCTTGTTTCGTATTTTCGGTCATAAGCGTGCTGCTACAAGTAATATATTATAAAGCAACGGGCGGGAAACGCATTTTTTTAATG
>JAFVRU010000063.1 GCA_017504065.1 Clostridia bacterium | reverse complement strand
AATGTTATGCAAAATCACCGACAAAAACGTAACGTCGTAAGAAAGCCCCATGCGCGCGGTATGCCCGCATACTTCGGCAATCCCTTTGCAAACGCCGCAATACATCGCTCGATATAGCGTTTCGTCCTTAATATATAAATACGGCGTGTCCGCGCGTACGTATCCGAACATACTCCCCCTTCCGCGGTTTTACCGCCTTCGTTGATAGTATAGCACACCGCCCTGAAAAAGACAATGCAAAATGCGAACTCTTTCGCAATTTTCACATAAATAACGAAATCCGTAACCCTTTTCACAAAAATCTGTTCCACGGGAAACGGAAATACGTTCTTTTTTATTTTTTCGAACCTGTAGGTACGGGCACGATTTCGCCGCCTGCAAAACGCAAAACGAGCTTGCCCATTTCTTTTAAATCGTTCTCCACCACCGTCTTAAACCGCAACGGACGATAGCGCAAATCCAACAAGCTCTTGGGCGGCTTCATCGCCGTCAACAAATTCAAGCGTTTGATGCCCTTGAAGCTGTCCTTTACGTCGTTGCCCGAAAGCGCGTACAATACGTCTTGCGGGAATTTATAAGGATTTGCCGTCGAGAGTACGACGACGTGATTTTGATCGGTCTTGGGCTTGCGTTCGTCTTCGTCCTTGTCTTTGTCGGGATTATAGATTTGATCGTATACCGCAAGCGCTACGCCCGTATGCGTATCCATCGCGTACCCGTATTCTTCAAAGACTTCGTACATCGCTTCGACGGTATCGTCTTCGCTTGCAAATCCCGCGGAAAATTCTTCGTCTAAGATCGCCTTTTCCTTTTCGGTAATCGAGTATTCCTTTTTCTCGGCAAGCGATTGCATTCTCTCCGCCGTAAGTTTTGCGTTTCTGCCGCTGATTTCGAAAAGCAAGCGTTCCAAATTCGACGACACGAGAATATCCATTGACGGGGACATCGTACGGAAGAAATGCCGTTTGACGTCGTATACGCCCTTTTGGAAGAAGTCTGCAAGCACTTTGTTACGGTTGGACGCGCAAACGAGTTTCCCAACGGGCAAGCCCATTTGTTTTGCATACCAACCCGCCAAAATATCTCCGAAGTTTCCCGTCGGAACGACGAAGTCTACCTTGTCGCCGACTTGAATTTGTTCCGCGGAAACCAAATCGAGATACGCGGAATAATAATAGGCGATTTGGGGTGCGAGCCGTCCGAAGTTGATGGAATTCGCGCTGGAAAGCCGTACGCCTTTTTTCGCGAGCTCCGCGTTAAATTCTTCCGACGCGAACAGTTTTTTCACCGCGCGTTGACAATCGTCGAAATTGCCTTTCACCGCCGCCACGAATACGTTCTCGCCGTCCTGCACGCACATTTGCAAGCGTTGCATTTTCGCTACCCCTTCGTCGGGATAGAATACGGCGACTTTCGTACCGGGTACGTCGCGGAAGCCTTCCAACGCGGCTTTGCCCGTATCCCCGCTCGTCGCAGCCAAAATCAAAATTTCATCGTTCACGCCCGTTACTTCGCAGCTCTTTTTCAAAAGATAGGGAAGCACGGTCAGCGCCATATCCTTGAACGCGCAGGTCGGGCCGTGGAACAGTTCCAACACGTACAGTTTTCCGTCGATTTTCACAAGGGGCACGGGATCGTTGCCCGTGAACGACGAATATGCCTTTTCGCAGACTTCTTTGAGATAGTCCGCGCCCAGCTCGTCCGCCAAATATTTCCCCAAAACGAACGCCGCCCGTTCGGGATACGTCATTTCAAGCATTTCCGCAAGTTCCGCTTCCGTGATTTTCGGGAATTTTTCCGGCACGTACAAACCGCCGTTTTTCGCAAGACCTTGCACGATCGCTTGCGCGCCCGTTACCTTTTCCCCGCCTCTCGTGCTAATGAAATTCATAAATCTACCTGCCTTCGTTATTGCATAGCCGCGCTATGCGGCTACGATTTAAAACAGCCGAACGGAAAGCTCCCGTTCGGCTATCCTGAAATCTGCTTTTACCCCAAAATTCGGGGCACTCTTAAATATACTTGGTTACGAAATCGGGAAGTTCTTCCTTCGTCGCCGAAACGGAAACGGTAACCGTTACTTCCGAACTCTTCGCTACTTTTTCAAGCATATAGAAGAACGACGCCAATTCTTGTACGGGTTTGCCCGCAATACGGACTACGCCGTCGATAAATACGTACTCGTTATCGTGATTGCCTGCGATAACGCCTTTCACAAATCCGCAAAGCGCCGCTTCGCCCGCTACGTCATATTCGCTAACGTCGATGAAACGCACCGCGCGTTCCAAATCATACATACCACGCTTACTGTCGGTAATAAAAATCAAATGACCTTTCGCGTTTTCCACAGCTTGGTTCGCCGCGTCAATCATCATCTTGGTTTTTCCCGTACCTTTTGCGCCGTAAATTACTTTAATCATAATAAAAATCCTCCCAGATTTTGTTGTGCTTGCCGAGTTCGAACAAGTATTCTCTCTCGGTTTATTCTATTCTACCAAATTTTTCACATAATTTCAAGGCTTTTGACAAAAATTTTTTGTGAAAATCAAAAGTTTTTTTCAAGAATATGCAAAAAAAGGGGTAAATCCCCCTTTTTGCCGTCTTTTCTACCGTTATTGTAACGCTTCCACAAACCGTTTGATCCGCGCCAAACCCTTTTCGATATCGGCTTCCCCAAGCGAATACGACAGCCGCACGCAATCGTCCGCCCCGAACGATACTCCGGGGATCGTCGCAACTTTTTCCGCTTCCAAAAGCGCGTCCGCAAACGAGATGGAATCCGTCAACGCTTTGCCGTTATACCGCTTGCCGTACAATCCGCCGACAACGAGCATGACGTAGAACGCTCCGTCCGGCTCTACCGCTTCCACGCCGTCTACTTCTTTAATCAACGCGAGCAGCTTTTCTCGACGAGTCGCGAACACGTCCACCATTGCTTGAATTTCCGATTCCGGCGCTTTCAAAGCTTCCATCGTCGCGTATTGCGAAATCGAGCAAGCGTTACTCGTCGCATGGCTTTGGAAAGAATCGATTGCTTTCGCTACGTCCTTGGGCGCGGCGAGATAGCCGACCCGCCAGCCCGTCATCGCGTACGTTTTGGACACGCCGTTGACGACGATCGTCAAATCTTGCATCTTCTCGCTGCACTTCGCGATCGAGAACGGTTTTACGCCGTTATAGCACAATTTTTCATAAATCTCGTCCGACAGCACGAAAATTCCCGCTTCTTCGCAGACTTTCGCAATTTCGCGGACTTCCGCTTCTTCATACACCGCGCCCGTCGGATTGGACGGGGAGTTGAAAATGAGCATCTTGGTTTTTTCCGTAATCGCCGCTTTCAATTCCGCCGCGGAGAATTTGTATTTGTTTTCCTTTTTGCATTGCAAATACACGGGCGTACCCCCGCAAACCTTGACGACTTCGGGATAGGTAAGCCAATAGGGCGCGGGAATAATCACTTCGTCCCCTGCGTCCAAAAGCGCGTAGCAAACGTTGAAAATGGAGTGTTTCGCGCCGTTGGAAACGATGATTTGCGACGGCTCGTACGAAAGCCCGTTGTCCTTTTCCAATTTCTCGCAAATGGCTTTCCGCAAGGGCAACAACCCCGACGACGGCGTGTATTTGGTATGACCTTGATCCAAAGCGGTTTTCGCCGCTTCGACGATATGTTCGGGCGTATTGAAATCGGGTTCGCCCACGCCGAACGATACGACGTCTTCTCCCGCGGCTTTCATCGCCTTCGCTTTCGCGGAAATCGCGAGCGTCAACGACGGAGAAATAGCCGACATTCTCGATGCAATTCTATTCTTCATGCGTAACTTTCTCCAAGTATAAATTCTTTTACCGTCCCATTGTACATTGTTTTTAAAAATATTGCAAGTACAAACGCCCTATTTTTCGAAAAAAGTTGAAAAATAATCAAGAAATTTGGAGAATGTCTATGTTTATATTCGTTTTTTCGATTGAAAAACTTGCAAAAAATCAGGTTTTTTTACGACGTTTTTTCAAAAAACGCAATAAGAACTCGTAAAAATCCGCGGCAGTCTCGGACGGGAACGAGCTTTCATGCAAACCGACCCGCAATTCCCGCTTGCAAACTTGATCCTTGATCGGCAATAACGCGACGTCGCCCGATACTACGCCCCACGAAAACTCCGGCCAAAACCCTACCCCTGCGCTCGCGCCGATGATGTTGCGCACCGCCACGGGAGAATCCGATTCGAACGACGTATGCGGTTTAAAGCCTGCGGAAGCGCAAAACGTATCGCAAACGGCGCGGAACAATCTTGAACCCGCCAAATTGACAAATCCTTCGTTTTTCACTTCTTCCAATCGGATTTCTTCTCTCGCGCCGTAGCAGGACGACTTGGGTACGGCAAGATAGATCTTTTCTTCCATCGTTACGCTTTTTTCAAACGGCGGCAATGCGGAAAGAGTTGCCGTGTTTGTGGTTACGGAGACGTCGCAATCCGTTTCCGCTTCGTTTTGAATGAGTTGAAATTCCGCGTCAGGATTGCGCTTTTTATAAGCGACTACCGCGTCCGTTACCACCGTTGAAGCCGCCAATACGTTTAATTTTACCGTGCGGCGACGTTCCCTTTTCAACGCTTCGATTTCTTCGGGAATACGATCCAATAACGGCAACAGCCCGTCCAATTTCCCTTTCAGGTATTCTCCGAATTCCGTCAAATATACGTTGCGCCCCTTTTTGTAAAGCAACGGCGCGCCCAATTCTTCTTCCAAGAGCTTGACCGCTTTCGTCAACGCAGGCTGCGCGATATGAATTTCTTCCGCCGCCTTGGTTACGTGTCCGAGCTTCGCAATTTCATAAAAATACCGCAATTTCGCAAGTTCCATACTTCTCCTTTTATTCCATAACGAAAAGTTATTAGTTTCATAATAATTATATATTTTACATTATGCTTTGTCAAGTGTATAATAGTAGCGTAAACGAAAACGAAAGGAGATTTTTTATGGTAACGGTATTTGAAAGTATTATGTTGATTTGTTTTGGGCTGTCTTGGCCGATTTCCGTATACAAGAGCGCCACGTCGCGCTCCACAAAAGGCAAAAGCGTCGTCTTTACCATCGCGATCATTTGCGGGTATATCGCGGGGATCATCGGAAAAATACTCAGCCGCAACATCAATTACGTACTTGCGTTATACGTTTTGAATTTGGCGTTCGTAGCCGTGGATTTCGCATTATACTTCGTCAATCGCAAACGCGAAAGAGCATAAAAAAAGCTTCCGAAAGGAAGCTTTTTTGTTTTAGTCGTTTTGGCTGGATAGCATTGCTTCGCGGTCGGCGATTGCTAAGGCTTCCACCATCGAATCGATATCCCCCGTCATAAACGCGTCGAGATTGTATTGGCTGAGCCCGATACGATGATCGGTTACACGGCTTTGCGGGAAATTATAGGTTCGGATACGCTCGCTCCGATCCCCCGTCCCGACCATGCTCCGCCGATTTTCTTCCCGCGCTTTCGCGTTTTGTCCGTTATAGAAATCATAGATTCTTGAACGGAGCACCTTAAACGCGCGTTCTTTATTCTTTAACTGCGAACGCTCGTCCTGACAAGTAACGACGATCCCCGTCGGGAAATGCGTAATCCGTACCGCCGACGCGACTTTGTTGACGTTCTGACCGCCCGCGCCGCCCGAATGGAAAATGTCGATCCGTATATCTTTATCGTTGATTTCCACGTCCACTTCTTCCGCTTCGGGGAGTACCGCTACCGTCGCAGCCGACGTATGAATACGTCCCTGCGTTTCCGTTGCGGGAACTCGTTGTACGCGGTGTACGCCGCTCTCGTATTTCAACAGTTTATACGCGCCTGCGCCCTTGACGTTATAGATACATTCTTTCACGCCGCCGAGCTCCGTCGCATTGATTTCGATTTCTTCCACTTTCAAGCGATGCGCCGCGCAATAGTTTTGATACATTCTGCAAAGCTCGCCCGCAAACAGCGCCGCTTCTTCCCCGCCCGTACCCGCGCGGACTTCTAAAATACAGCTCCGTTCGTCGTTCTTGTCCTTGGGAAGTAGCAGAATTTTCAGCTCGTTATGCAGTTCTCCGAGCCGTTCCTTGCACGCGTAGCCTTCGTCCAAGAGCATTTTTTTCATTTCGGAGTCCGTTTCCGTGTCCGCTAAAGCGAACGCGTCGTCCATCTCCTTTTGCTTGGCGAGATATTCCGCGTATTTTTCCATCGTTTCCGTCAAATCCGCCTGTTCTTTGGAGTACTTTTGCCAAGTCCCCATATCCGCAAGCAAAGCGGAATCAGCAAGCTGCTCCGACAAAAATTCGTAACGTTTTTTCATTTCGTCGAGTTTTTTAAACATACGCTTTGCTCCGTTTTGTTATAATACGATCTTCACGTACCGATCGATGCCGTTGAAATCCTGTATGATCATCGAATACGCGTTGCCTTTGAACAGTTTCACGACGTCTTGGGCTTGACCTTTGCCCACTTCCATCATCAACGTGCCGCCACGGGTCAAGTACTTGGGCGCGGTTTCCGCAATCCGACGGTAGAAATCCAGCCCGTCCGCTCCGCCGTCCAAAGCCAAGCGGGGTTCATGCGCCTGTACTTCCCGTTGCAAACCGTCGATTTCCGCCGACGGGATATACGGCGGGTTGGTTACGATGATATCGAATCTGCCCCGAATCCGCGACAACAAATCCGATTGCACAAACAGAATTTCCGCTTCGTTGGCTTCGGCGTTTTCTTTCGCGAGCGCCAAAGCTTCCGCGCTGATATCCGTCGCCGTTACTTTACACTTTCTACCGTGTTTCGCAAGCTCCCGCTCCACCGCAATCGCGATCGCGCCGCTACCCGTACAAAGGTCGAGAATGGCGTTCCCTTCTTCCGCCGCCGCAATGACCATCATCGCAAGTTCTTCCGTTTCGGGACGGGGAATGAGCACCCGTTCGTCCACCTTGATTTTATACCCGCAAAAATCCGCGTCGCCGATGATATACCAAAGCGGTCTACCCGTCAAACGTTCGTCCGCGATCCGCACGATCTCTTTCGCTTGCGGAACTTTGATAATCCGTTCTTCCGTAGCCACGCTGCTCTTGGGGATCTTTAACGTCAAAGCGAAAATCCACTCCGCTTCGTCTTCTTCGATTCCGCAAGCCGCAAACCGTTTCTTTGTGTTTTTGAGTAGGTTACTCATCTTCCCGCCCGTCGCGAATACCCGTTCGGGAATCTTCGGGTCTTCGTCCATTTCCAAAACGAGTTTGAACGCCGTGATCGCGCATTCGATCATGCCGTCTTCGGGCTCTCTCGTCGTCAGCTTTTGGAGCAATAACCCCGGCAACTTCAACGGCAATACGAGCGCGCTTTTCGTCTTGGCAAGTAACCGCAACACTTCGTAGGAAATCCCCGCAACTACGGGCAGCATCAACAGCTTCAACCCGAACCGAATCAAGCCGTTAAGTTTGCTATTGTCGGTATACAGCCATTCGGCAACAACGACGTTCACGCAAGAAAAGACGAGAATACTCACGATCATGACCAAGAACAGGAACGTCGTACCGCAGCGGTCGTGTACGCGCGAACAACCGCGCACGTTCTCGACCGTCAAATCCATTCCCTTTTCGTAACAGGTGATCGTTTTATGCTCCGCGCCGTGGCACATATATACCCGTTTGAGCGACGGAATTAGCGAAATGAGCAGAATATACGCGATAAACACGAGCAAGCGTATCCCGCCTTCCGTGAGATTGAACCAAAGCCCGTCCAAACCCGAATCCGTTTTATCGAACGGCAAAAAATCGGTGATGAATTGCGGCAACGCGATAAAAATTCCGAGCGCCAACACAACGCCGAGCACAACGGCAACGACGTTAAAAATTCCGCTTAAATCGATTTTATGTTTTTCTTCCAGCCATTTTTCCGCTTTCGTCGGTTGGTCGTCGTCCAACATCGCCACGTCGGCGCTGCGCATCAATACGCGGTTGCCGTCGACGAGCGAAGAAACGAAATTGACTACGCCGCGAAGAAAGGGCAATTTCGACGCTTTGCTGCGTTTTTCGGGCGGTTTTAAGCGTTCCGATTCGACCTGAATCACGCCTTCAGGATCGCGCACGGCGGTTACCATCGCCCGTTTTCCGCGCATCATGATCCCTTCCATAACCGCCTGCCCGCCAACGTACGTACGGCAAGCGTTTTCTTTTTGTTTCATAGCTAAACTTCCTTTTTTTCGATAAATTTTTTCGATAAAATGAAAGAAGGCTTTAAGACGCGAATCTTAAAGCCTTACCGGTTCTTTGATTAAAGACCATATCTCTTTTTGAACTTATCGATACGTCCACCGGTATCAACCAACTTCTGCTTGCCCGTAAAGAAAGGGTGGCAATTGCTGCAAATATCCACCTTCAAAACGTCTCCTTCTTTCGTCGTACCCGTCTTAAAAGTAGCACCACAAGCGCAAGTCACAGTTACTTCGTGATATTT
>JAFVRU010000062.1 GCA_017504065.1 Clostridia bacterium | reverse complement strand
TACGCCAAGCCGCGTTTGATCAAATCTTTCGCGTAGGCGTGATAAATTTCCGCGCGTTGGCGTTGGTAATACGGACCGTAATTCCCCTGCAAATCCGCGCCTTCGTCAAACGCGACTCCGAAATACTTCAAAGACGTATGAATGACTTCCACCGCGCCTTCCACTTTGCGTTTTTCGTCCGTGTCTTCGATGCGCAAATAGAACACGCCGCCGCTTTGATGCGCAATGCGTTCGTTGGCGAGCGCTACGTACAAATTCCCCAAATGCATAAAGCCCGTGGGGCTGGGCGCAAGACGAGTTACTTGCGCGCCTTGCGGTAAATCCCGCAAAGGATATCTTTCTTCGTAATACTCCAAAGGTTTGACGTTTTCGTCCGGAATTAACGCTTCCGCTAATTTGTTCCAATCCATAATATTTCTCCTTTTTACTTATTCGTTTAAAAAGTCTACGTTTTCGTAAGACGTTTCGTATAATCCGTTTTCAATGCCGTGGACGAGCTCCACAAGTTTTTTGCATACGGGCGTTTCCACCCCGACCTGCTCACCTTGTCGAACGACCGCGCCGTTGATATAGTCGATCTCGCATTTCCGTCCTTCGGCTACGTCGCGCAGCATGCCCGAACGGAGTTTTTTGTGCCGTTTCATCGCGATCGGCAATACCATGTACGCAAACAAGCGTTTGAACGAGCCCGTTCCGCAAAGCAGTTTTTCGATATCGTGTCCCTGCATAGGCGCAAGTTGTATCCCCGAAGCTTTCGCAACCGCTACGCATTCCCGAAAAATTTGTAGCGCGAGCAAACGGCTCTTATGTTTTTTGGCAATCTCGCCGAACGTCAAGCCCGTAACGACGGACAAACCCGAAAACGCCGCGTTGATCGTCAGTTTACTCCACCGCGCGCCAAGCAGATTGTCCGTTTGTTTGACGAACTCCGCTTTCCCGATCGCCTGTCCTGCAAACGAGAGTATCTCCGCGAGCAAACCGAGTTTTTCTCCGCCGTTTTCATACCCGCCGATCTCGATGGACATACCGTCCGTTTTCGAAGTCAAAGCGACTTTCCCGCCGCCGAGAAAACTCGCGCCGTAAGACGTAGCCGCTCCGTACGTACGTTCCTTGCCGATCACCGCCGCCACGCCGCTTTCGGGCAAGCCGTTTTGCGTTGTGCAAACAACCCCGTCCGCGCGTAAATACGGCGTTAAAAACTGTAAAATTTCCGCGTTATGCCGCTGTTTGGTCATCAGGAACACGACGTCGTACTCGCCCTGCATTTCCTTGGGCAACAAAGCATTGACCCGAACGGTAAACCCCCGATTTTCCGCTTCACAAACAACCGTCGCGCCCGTCTGCTTCAAACCCTTGACGTGGTCTTGATTTCTCGTGATCAAATCGACGTTGAGCCCGCCTTGCGTCAACAACGCGCCGAGTACCGTACCCATCGCGCCTGCGCCGTAAATGGCGATCCTTGCGGTTTTTGCCGTTACCGTATGCATGATTGTACCGCCCCCGCAACTTTCTCCACGGAGTTTTCGACGTTCAAACCCGACAAATCCACCGTAATATCCGCGTACTTTTCATACAAGGGAATGCGTTCCGCGTACAAATCCTTTAACGTAAACCCGTCCTTTAATGCGACCCCGCGTTTTTGTAAATCCCCCAAACGGCGTTCGATCGATTCATACGGGAGCTGTAAATACACGACCGTACCCATCTCCCGTAATTTTTGCATAGCGGATTCACGGTAGACGACGCTCCCGCCCGTTGCGATCACGCAGCGGTCCGCGCAGAGTTCGGAATTGACTTTCGCTTCGATATCGAGAAATTTCTCTCTGCCGTGCTCGGCGATGATTTCGTTCAAGCGTTTGCCTTCCCGCGCGACGATCACGCTATCCGCGTCTACGTAGCCGTAACCGATCCGCTCGGCAAGCTCCGTACCGATCGTCGTTTTGCCCGACCCGGGCATGCCTATTAAAATCACGTTGCTTTTTTCCTTCATAACTCTATCCTTACGTTTAGTCATGGCGATCGGGAGAATCGAACACTTCGCAAAACCGCGCCGCAAACGACGGCGTTTCCCCGCCTGCATATAAATGCCCAACATCGCCGAAGCCGCAACAACGGAAACTCGCGATCCCCTTTCGGCGTTCTTCCGTGTACACCGTCGTAACCGACGACGGCAAAGCCGCAAAGCCGTGCCATAACGGTACGGGCGACACTCCGATCAGGTGCGATAACAATACGGTTTCGATCCCGAAATGACAAAACAAGGCAACCGTGTCCGTGTTCGGGCGTTCGACTCGGTAATAGCCGTTTTCCCGCCGATAGCCGTATTCCAACAAAAACTCGTCAAACTCCCGCGCGACTTGCGCGTACGCTGCCGCAAGCTCCGCTTCTTTATAATATTCGACTTGGTGCCAAAGCTCCGCGTCGTAAAAACGCTTGTCTTGCGTCCAATCCGCAGGCAACATATCCCACGGCGTATGGCTTACCCGCCCCGTCGGGAAACGAACTTCCTTTCCGCCGTCCGAAGCGTTAAAATAGGCGTTAAATTCCCGCAAGAAATCCTTACACTCCACCGTTTGTCCCAAGGCGCGCGCCGTATATTCCGCCGTGCGTTTTGCCCTGCCGAACGGGGAAGAATAGATTTTTACGATCTTCTCCTTTTGCAAGCGTTCCGCAAGCAGCGCCGCTTCCCGATGCCCTTTTTCCGTCAACCCGTCGATTTTGTAATCGGGGTCGGCGTGGCGTATGAGCAAAAGTTTCATTCCCGTTCTTCCTCCATAAACGGCATCAAAACGGAGTTTTGTACGTACAAATACTCGTCTTTGATCTTCAACCGTTCGCCGTCGAGTTCCAAGTATTGCACCGTTTTCTTCAAAGCGTTGGGGAAGTCTTCGGCGAGCGACGTTCCGAACGCGTTTTTATATTCCGACATGGAAAGCCCTTTCGACGTACGCAGCGCGAGCATGACGAATTCGAATTTCGCGTCCGTTTCGGAGACTTCTTCGCTTGTAACTGCGGGATAGAAGCCCGAAATCACGCATTTCATATACTCGTCCAAATCAAAGGTGTTCGTGAACCGTTTGCCGCGCATAAACGAGCTTGCAGAAACGCCCACGCCGATATATTCCCCGCGCCGCCAATAGTTGAGATTGTGCTTGCTCTCGTACCCGTCCATGGCAAAATTGGAAATTTCGTAGCGTTTATAGCCCTTTTCTTCCAACAGGCGTTTGCCGAATTCGTACAGCTCCGCCACTTCGTCGGAATCGGGGAGTTCGCCGTTCAGATAATCGGTATAGATCGGCGTGCCGTCTTCCACGGTCAACGCGTACATGGATATATGCTTTGACCCGCAACGGTGCGCGAGCTCGATGGTTTTCGCTACGTCGTCTTTCGTTTGGTTTTTTAACCCCAGCATGACGTCTGTACTGAAATTTTGCCCCGACAAGAGTTTGGTCGCGTACACGTAGTCGCGGACGTTGTGGATTCTACCCAAATCGGCGAGCTGTTCGTCGATCGCCGTTTGTAAACCGATGGAAAAGCGGTTGATCCCCGCTTGTAAATACGTTTGAACTTTGCTTTCCCCGATCGTGCCGGGATTGAGCTCCAACGTAACTTCCGCGTCGGGTTTTAATCGGAAACATTTACGGATTTGATTCATCGCGCCCAAAATGAGTTTGGGGGGAATGTACGACGGCGTTCCGCCGCCGAAATATACGGTGTCGAATTCGTAGTCTTTCAGCTCGTCGCCGCGCATTTTCAATTCCTTATACAAACACGCCATATACGCTTCCGCCATCTCGATCTTATCGGGAAAAGACGTAAAATCGCAATAGCTGCATTTGTGTCTACAAAAAGGAATGTGTATATAAATACCTGCCATAATTCACCTCTAAAAATCGCCTTGATAAAGATATTTTTCCAAATCGACCGTTTGATCCGCTCGGACTTACACCCCTTCCGATCGGAGTAATTCCGCCTGAATTTCTTCCCCGCCGAACGCGAATGCGGGCGCTAACCGACCGAAGCGGTTGACAACCCGATGGCAAGGAATGATAAACGGTTCGGGATTGACGTGGAGCGCAAACCCGACCTGTCTTGCCGAACGCGGCGCGCCGACGGCGCAGGCGATCTGCCCGTACGTGGCAACTTTGCCTTTGGGGATGCGTTTCACGGCGGCGTATACTTTTTGGAAAAAGTTCGTATCGGACATATCAGTCTTTGTTCGTTTTCAGAATTTCCATAAACACTTCGCTCGGCACGTCTACGCTGCCCACTTTCCGCATACGTTTCTTCCCTTCTTTTTGTTTTTCAAGAAGTTTGCGTTTCCGCGTAATGTCCCCGCCGTAGCATTTTGCCAAAACGTCTTTCCGTACCGCTTTGACCGTTTCCCGCGCAATGATCTTCCCGCCGACCGCAGCCTGTACGGGAATCTCGAACAACTGACGGGGAATGGCGTCTTTCAAGTTCTCGCAAAGCGTTCTACCCCGCTCGTACGCTCTGCCTTCGAACACAATAATCGATAAGGCGTCGCAAATTTCGCCGTTGAGCAAAATATCCAGCCGTACGAGTTTGGACTTCTCGTAACCCGCAAGCTCGTAGTCAAAGCTCGCATACCCTTTCGTACGGGATTTCAATCCGTCGAAGAAATCGTACACGATCTCGTTGAGCGGCAAGGTATATTCCAGCTTCACCCGTCGTTCGTCCAAATACGTCATATTCTTGAATACGCCGCGTTTTTCCTTGCAAAGGTCCATGACCGAGCCCATATAATCGGGCGGAGTATACACTTCCGCTTTGACGATCGGTTCTTCCATATACTCGATATCCGACGCGTCGGGCAAGTGGGACGGATTGTCCACGTAAAATTCTTCCCCGTTCGTCTTGTGCACGAGATAACTTACCGACGGCGCAGTCGTGATGATGTCCAAATTAAACTCCCGCTCGATCCGCTCCTGAATGATTTCCATGTGCAAAAGCCCCAAGAACCCGCAACGGAATCCAAAACCGAGCGCTACGGAATTGTCGGGCTCGAAAATCAAGGACGCGTCGTTGAGTTGCAGCTTCAAAATCGCTTCTTTCAAATCGTTGAATTTACTCCCGTCCAAGGGATAAATTCCACAAAAAACGACGGGCTGTACTTTTTTATAGCCGGGCAAAGGCGCGAGCGCAGGGCGGGTAGCCGACGTAACCGTATCCCCGACCGCAACGTCCTGAATGGATTTGATCGAAGCCGCGATATACCCGACTTCCCCCGCTTTCAAGCAATCCTTGGGGAACAGCCCGGGCGCAAACGCGCCGACTTCGGTAACGTCGTAAACGACGCTCGATAAAAACGTCTTGATCTTATCCCCGACCCGAACGCTACCGTCCATCAACCGAACGAATAAGATAACCCCTTTATAATTGTCGTAATAACTATCGAAAATGAGCGCTTTGAGCGGCGCTTCGGTATCCCCGTCCGGCGCGGGGAAGTATTGCGTGATCGCTTCCAACAAATCTTCGATGTTCGTGCCTTCTTTCGCGGAAACGCAAGGTACGCCTTCCGCGTCCAAGCCGATGACGTCTTCGATTTCTTTTTTGACTTCGTCGATTCTTGCGCTCGGCAAATCGATCTTGTTGATGACGGGAAGAATCTCTAAATTGTTCTCGATCGCAAGATACACGTTGGCGAGCGTTTGCGCTTCCACGCCTTGCGTTGCGTCTACGACCAAAATCGCGCCTTCACACGCCGCAAGCGAACGGCTGACTTCGTACGTGAAGTCCACGTGCCCCGGGGTATCGATCAGGTTGAACTCATACTCCTGCCCGTCTTTCGCCGTATAGTACATACGGACGGGAGTGAGTTTGATCGTAATTCCACGCTCCTTTTCAATATCCATGCTGTCGAGCAGTTGTTCTTCCATATCCCGCTTGGAAACCTGCCCCGTACGTTCGATCAAACGATCGGCAAGGGTGCTTTTTCCATGGTCGATATGCGCGATAATACAAAAATTTCTTAAACGAGAATTGGGTTTAGCCATACAAAATCCTTATGAAAATCCTTATTTAATACAGTCGATAAAACAATGTAACGCGTACGAAACGGGTTGATTTTTGGGAAGCAGCATGCCCACCGACCGCGCGGGCAACGCGGGATCGGTCTTAATCTCAAACAAAGACCCGTCCGCAAAACGGCGCAACGCGTATTCGCGGGGAATTACCCCAACGCCCATACCGCGCAAAACAAGCCGTTTCATCAAATCCCAGCTCCCCACTTCGATCGACGGTTTGAGCTCGACGCCGAGCGCGCCTAAGAAATTATCGAGCGAACGTCGCGCAACCGTATTCTTGTCCATTAAAATCATCGGAACTTCCTGCAATTTCGAAAACGGCGTAACGCCGTCCGCCAAGTGCTTGTAGCGTTCCCCAGCAATGAACACGTCGTTGAGCCGCATGAAATTGCCGTATAACCGTAATTCGGGATCTACCGCAATCGGTAAGTTGACAAACGCCACGTCGCAACGGTTGGCTTTGAGCTTTTCGATCGTATCGGGTGTGAAATCCGCCATGAGCTCGATCTTCACCGCGGGAAAGCGTTCGTGGAACTCCACAATCTTGTCCGCCAAAAAATACTCGAAAATGGTATCGCTTGCGCCGATACGGATCGTACCCGAAGCGGACGCTTTCGTTTGTTCGATACGGTTTTCCGCTTCGTTCAACAACCGCAAAGCGCGTTCGACTTCCGAAAAGATCAGCTTCCCGCCCTGCGACGAGAGCTCCATGCCCCGATGCGTACGGTTGAACAAACTGATTCCGAGTTGGTTTTCGAGCTGTTTAATCGATTGTGAAACGGCGGGCTGGGATATATACAACTCTTCCGCCGCCTTTGTTAAACTACCGCATTTCGCAACCGTATAAAACACTCTATACAGTTCCAAATTGACCATAACCTTATACCTGCCCTTATCTTATTTCCCTACGCAAAATTTCGAAAAGATTTCTTCAATGATCGCTTCCGTTGCCGTTTCGCCCGTGATCTCGCCCAACGCGTCCCAAGCTTCTTTGACGTCGATCCCGATCAGATCGAGCGGCTGCGTTTCACAAGCCGAAATCGCGCTTTGTAACCGTTCCCCTGCGCGCGTCAACGCTTCATAGTGCCGTTCTTCGATCAAAAACGCCGCGTCTTCCCCACGAGCCCCAAAGCCCTTTTCATACAACAGTTCTTTGAGTTTGACAATCCCTTCGCCCGTAACCGCGGAAGTATGCACGTCCGCGTCCGTCGGCGTTTCGTCTTTCGTCAAATCCGTTTTGTTGAATACTTTGATCAACGGTTTCCCCTTGACCATTTCTAAAACCTTGCAGTCTTCTTCGTCCATGCCCGACGACAAGTCCGCAACGAACACCGCTACGTCCGCCGAGCGAATGATCGCTTCCGCGCGTTCGATCCCGATACTTTCAATCCGATCCCCGCTTTCGCGAACGCCCGCCGTATCGTACACGTTGAACTTCCTGCCGTGAATTTCCAAAACGCCTTCAACGGCGTCCCGCGTCGTCCCCGCCAAATCGGAAACGATCGCCTTATCAT
>JAFVRU010000061.1 GCA_017504065.1 Clostridia bacterium | reverse complement strand
TTTCGGAAAAACCGCCCTTTCCCATAGGGATCATATCTAAATTATTATAACACTTTTTTCGTCCAATGTAAAGCGTTTCGAGAAACAAACCGCTTTTTAAACGAAAAACTTCCGAACTTTTCGACTTTTTATACCTTTACAAATTCCGTTTCGGGATACAGATTTTTTGCTTCTTCCGAAAATGCATGGTCGCTAATCACGCAGGAAATTTGGGAAAAGTTCAGCCCGAACCGCTTGGCCCTTCTAGACATTTCTAACTTCCCGTCGTCCACCAAATAATAGGATTTTTTGGAGTTTTGCACCATCAATTTGTGCACGAACGCCGAATTTAGCCACCCGTCTTCGGAAACGAATCCCGACGAGAAGAAGCACTTATCCGCGCGGTATTTCATAATATTTTCCAGCATTTCGTCCCCGCCGAGCATAGAAGGCGGTTCAACGACCCGTCCGCCCAAGCAAATCGCGTTGATTCCGTATTCGCTGAGCTTAGCAAGCAGCGCCATATTGTTGGAAACAACCGTCAAATTCTTTTTCGTCGTTAAAAACTCCACCATATATTCCGTCGTCGTCGAAGAATCCATAAAAATCAAATCCCCGTCCCGAACAAACTCCGCCGCCTTTTTCGCGATCTTTAATTTTGCGGAGCGCATTTTCAGGTATCGGAATTTGAGCGGCGTATACCGCGTTTCTACGTATTCGACCCCGCCATACGTCCGCTTGACTTTTTTTTGCGATTCCAAAACGTTGAGATCGCGATTGATCGTAGCGTTACTGTAATGCAAACTCTCCACCAAAAATTTCACCGTTACGTAGCCGTTGCGTTTGACGATCTGCAAAATGTTGTCCATGCGTTCTTTTTGATACATTTTCCGCTCCTTTTTTGAGAAAAGTTGAGAACTTTGAATAAAACTTTCTCTTGCATAAGACTGTTGACTTTTTTTGAGAAGTTACTATAATTATACTTGTAAACCAAAAAAATGTCAAGGGAGTGAACGCTATGAAAGACTTGACAAAAGGAAATATTTATAAAAATTTCTTTGCTTTCGGAATCCCGATGATCCTTGCGGGCTTGTTGAGCACAAGCTACGGCTTGGTCGACTCTGCAATCGCGGGAAAATTCATCGGCGAAAACGCGCTTGCCGCAACGGGTTCGGTCAGCTCGCTTTTGATGTTTACATACTCCATTTTTTGGGGATTTAGTACGGGTTTTTCTATGTATATAGCCAAACTGTTCGGCGCGAAAGAGTATCATAAGATCAAAGCTTCCGTGTATTCCATGTTGATTATTTTGGCAATAGTCGGCGGCATGTTGAGCGCAACCATGATCGCTTGTTATAAGCCGTTGTTCCGACTGATGAACGTTCAAGAGAGTGTTTGGGACGACGCTTTTCGGTATTATTGCGTTTGCGTACTCGGTTTATACTTTTTGGTTTCAACGAATACGGGCGCAGTTTTACTGAACGCGTTGGGAATCAGCAGTTATACGTTTTGGATGTCCTTGATTTCCGCAGTCGGGAACGTCGGAGGCAATCTGTTTTTCGTCTTGGTATTGGATATGGGCGTCGAAGGCTTGGCAATCGCTTCCGTCGGATCGTGTTTGGTTGTAGATGCTTGTTATTTTATAAAATTTCGTTCTTGCTTAAAGGAACTCGGAGTAAAAGACGCGCCGTGGCGGTTTAGCTTTGCCGCTTTGCGGAAATCTTTTGCATATTCCCTGCCCAACACCGCGCAGCAACTGATTATGTATCTCGCGCCCTTTATTACTGCTCCGTATTTAAACCAGCTCGGCACGTCGGCAACGGCAGGGGCGGATATCGGCTCGAAGATGCATTCCGTCTGTAATACCGTCTACGGAAATTCTTCCCGCGTCATCGGAAATTTTGTAGCCCAATGCATCGGAAAAAAGGAATATCATAAACTCAAAAAGGGCGCGCACGCGGGATTGCTACAGGGAATCGTGCTATCTTCGCCGTTTATACTCTCCTGCATTATCTTCCGCTCGCCGTTCTGCAGCTTCTTCCTAAATTCTTCCGCAAGCCCCGAAACGCGGGAATACGCACTTTTATTCGCAAAACGCTATTTAGTCTTCTGTTATTTCCATTTATTGTCAAACTTCGCGCACGGATTCTTCCGCGGCGCAAAGGCGATGGGGCATTTATTTTTCAGTACGTTGACGGGCGTAGTAGCTAGATACGTATTTACAGTGATTCTCGTTCCCTTATACGGACTTCACGGGTATTATATCGGCTCGGCAGCGGCATGGATTTTTGACGCGATCACCTGCCTGACGCTGTATTTCATAGGCGCTTGGCATCCGTTGAAAGCGCAAGCCCGCAGAGAAAGACGACAAGCCAAAAAGCTCGCTCTGCAAGCGGAAGCAGGGGGAGAAGCTCCGATCAAACCGAATACGGATTGCGAACAAAAAGACCACCATGAACAATCCGCTTGATTGTAAACGCCAACCCGCCCGTTGCGAAATTCGCAACGGGCGGGTTTTTTATTCGTTTACTCTCTTTTAATACAATAA
Organism: Clostridia bacterium; assembly: GCA_017504065.1. GTDB lineage: Bacteria > Bacillota > Clostridia > Christensenellales > Borkfalkiaceae > Scatosoma. Next base: position 24,469 of record JAFVRU010000061.1, on the reverse strand, counting down.
TTGCGCTTTGTTGGGCAACTGCAACACGCTCGCGGTTTCGCCGCGCACGCTAAACTGTTCTTCCTTATACGTCTTATGCGGAATAAAATACACGCGTTTGTCTTTCCAACGTCCTTTCGCTTCGCGAGAGAACAAGCCTTCTGAAAGAATCTTTTGCATAATGCGTTCGTTGAGTTCCACGATCGCCGCGTTGTACCCGTCCGCGAAGCAATCGAGTATTTCCGCCCGAAGCCTGGTTACCACGAACACGTCCGCAGGTACGTGCCCCTTGCCCGCGCATTCCGCGCAAGGCTTGACCAGATACGAGAACGTCGCGCTTCCGACCCGTTTACGGGTAAACTGCGTCAAGCACAGTTCGCTCATCGGCAATACGTTGCATTTGGCTTTGTCGTCGTTTAAGTATTTTTTCAATTCTTCGGTTACCGCTTCGCGGTGCGCTTCTTCCGCCATATCGATAAAGTCCACGACGACGATTCCGCCGATGTTCCGAAGCCGAACTTGCCGCGCGATCTCTTTCGCCGCTTCCATATTCACCGCAAACACCGTTTCTTCCAAGCGATCCTTGCCCACGTACCGTCCCGTATTCACGTCTACGACCGTCATCGCTTCCGTATGCTCGATCACGAGCGAGCCGCCGTTTTTCAGCGGTACGGTCGGCAAAGCCGTATCGTACGCAAGGGGCGTGATCCCGTACTCTTTCATCATCGAGCGTTCGCCCGTGTAAAATACAATCTGCTTTTCCGAAAGATCGCTGTTGAACTTGATGAGTTGCAAAAGCCGCTCGTACAAGTCCTTATCCCCGACGTGGATCGCGGTTATTTCTTCCCCGAAACAGTCCCGAATCACCCGAGTCGGCAAGTCTTCGTCTTCGTACAAAAGCGCGCCGATCCCCGCCGTTTCCGCCGTTTTTTGCATGTTGCGGTAGAGTTTTTTTAAGTACTCCGTTTCCGATTTGAGCTGTTTTTGTTTGGCGAACGGAGCTTGCGTCCGAACGATAAACCCGTCCTGCGTTCCGTCCCGCATTTTCTCCACTTTTTTCAAAAGTTTTTCCCGCGTTTCTTCGTCCGTGATTTTACGGGATATCCCTAAAAAGTCGGTGTTGGGCAAATAGATGATGCGTTTGCCTACGAACGAGAGCCGCATGGTTACTTTCGCTCCTTTCGTACCCCGCGGCGGTTTGGTTACCTGTACGATAACTTCATCGCCTTCTTTTAGGAAAAGGGGAGTTTTTTCTACGCTTTCCATGTTCCCGTCGTATTTCGTGTAGTCGGTATACGTTTCTTCCATGGAAAGATAGCAATTCCGCGCCAAGCCGCAATCGATAAACGCTGCGTTCATGCCCGCAAGGACGTTGGTAACTCTGCCTTTATAAATATTCCCGACGCAAGACGTGCGCGGCTCGTTTTCGGTGGAAAACTCCATCAGTACGCCGTCTTCGACGAGCGCGGCGAACTGTTGACCGCAAAATCGGTCCAAAAACCATTCCTTTTTCTTCTCTTTTTTCATGCGTTTTCTCTTGATCGTTTTTTTAGGACGTGCTAACGCGGGCTCTTTTGTCGGTCTTAAAGATGTTTCCGTGTTCCTTATCAGTATAGCACACCGCGCCGTTTTTGCAAAGCGTTTTTATCCGAGTTTTCCGCTTTTTTGCCTTTTTTAAGCCGTTTTACCGTACAATTCCCCCAAAGTCGCGTACGGAGTTTCCGCCCGCTCGAACAATTCCGCGAGTCCGTTTTGCGGAAGATCGAACAAATGCCGTTCCTGTTCGTCGTAGACTTCTAAAACGAGATACGAGCCCCTTGCCACGAACCGCAACGCGTCTTTTACGGAGCAGCTTTCGAGTACCGCCACCCGCCGAATTTCCACGCCTTTATGGAATGCAGACAGCGCCGAAACGTCGATTTTGCCGTACGTCGCCGATTTGTCCTTGTTCCCGAACCCGCCGACAAACAACAATCCGCCGAACGTGAGCAGGGAAAAATTCCAAACGCCGTTTTGAACATACGCAAAAAACGCGGAAAAGAATAACGCGGAAAACAACACCGTCAAAGCTCGACAAATCCGCTCCGCCTTTCGTTCAGCAAGCGCTTGTTCGGGGGTACGTCGAGAAAAGATCCGAGCGAGCGCGCATTTCAAAATCCTGCCCCCGTCCAAAGGATACGCAGGCAAAACGTTCACAAGCGCGATCGAAAGCGACGTATAATACGCCATGTCCGTAAACGCGTACAACGTAGGGTACAACCACCAACACGCAACGAAAAACCCCGCCGTCAATAAATTGCACAACGGTCCGCAAATTGCCACGTATATTTCGTCCTTGAACGAAATTCCACGCATCTCCCCGTCGATTACCGCTCCGAACGGCATGAGCACAATCCGATTAAGCTTATATCCGAGCTTCGCCGCGGCAAACGCATGGGCGCACTCGTGCTGCATTGCGACGATCGCGCTCATCAAAAACAAAAACAACTCCCCCGTAAAGGCGTACCAAACTCCCGTCAAAATGAAAAGGGGATGTAAATGTAACACGTGAAACATTTTTCGGGATTTGAAACGAGAAAAGCGGCGTTCCCGCGACCGCCGCTTTTTACTTTCCGTCCGCAAAGACAAGCCCGCCTTTCCGTTATTGCGCCGAAGCGGGAATCCAAGCCAAACAGTTTTCTTCCGTCAGCTCGAAACAGTTCAAAAGCGCGCCGTCCGAATACATCGTTACCTGCACTTCCGCGTTGCCGCCCGTATAGCCGACGGGTACGTTGGATTTGACTTCGTCGCCCACGGCGTAATAGACTTGATCCAAGCCGTTAAATACGCCCGTGAACGTGGACGAGTATGCAATTTTGACGGTATACGCGCCCGATTCCGTTTGCGTGATTTCGGCGATTTTCCCGTCCGCCGCAGGGTATACGCAGCACGCGTCCGTGAACGTGAGTATGCCCGTTTCCGATAACGCAAGCTCCGTTTCCGAAAGTTCGCTAACTACAGGCGAAAGAGTGAAATCGGTATACGTTCTTTCGTCCGTTTGCGCCGCTTGCGCGGTCGGTCCGTTTAGCGCGCGGAAAAAGGTATTGATCGCGCTGTTCGGCATGAAAATATTGGTTAAAAAGATCGCGCCGCAAAGCGCGCACGCAAGCGCGAACTCCGCCCCAAGCGCAATTTTAAAGCCTTTTGAAAGCCGATTGGAAGGGTTCATCTCGTACCTGCCCCCGTCGTTTCCGTATACGTCGTCCAATGCGTACTCGTCCGTATGGAATCCGTTTTTCCGCCAAAAACGCTTGCTTTTGGACGTGGAATACAGGCGCACCGTATCAATCCGATCGGGAATCGGATCGGGTTCGGGGTCGAACCGAAGCTCGCCTTCGCCGTCTGAAATCGGCGGAAGTTCATCTACGGCTTGCGTTTCGTTCAAGCGGTCGTTGACCTGCGCGATGACCGTATCTTTGAGCGTCGTCGGATCGTTTTGTTCAGGCTCGGTCGGGGTCGCATGGACGGCGCTAGCCGTTTCCCGAAGCTTTTTCCGACGGCGGGGTTTTCGCGCTACGTTGACGGTGGATACGGGGATTTCCAACATTTCGGCATATTCGATTTCTTCGTTCATACAATACACTCCTTGTCTTTGCTTTTTGCTTTATAGATAGTATATTGTATGCGCGCCCCGCGCAGTTTAGAACGTCGCTTTATTTTTTATGGCAGTAATCGTAATACCAGCATGCGTACGGTTTCAAGCATTGCTCGCCCACCGCGATATCGGGCTGCGGCGTTTCCTTTTTCTTGAGCTTCCCAAGCTCGAATATGCGGATTGAAGCCACGCGTTCGGCTTGTTTCGCCGCCGCCGTTACGTCTACGATCTTATAGCGAAATCCGTCCTTTTCCAGATATTCCGCGCGTTCGTTTTCCGTTTCGGGAAGGGGGAGCTCTGTAGGCGGTTCGTCGCCGCGTAAAACAAGCTTCGAAGCCGTTACGTATACGCCGCATTTGCGCAAAATCAGGCGCTGGAAGCCGAGATCGGTAATAAATTCCTGCCGCGCCGCGTACGCATTTTTCACTTCGTACAGCGCGTAGCCCGCGCCGTCTTTCTTTAAAATATCGGCGGCGCAATAGTTCCCGTACCAAGAAAACGCCCCTTCGCAAACGACGTTCTCGCCGTTTTCCAGCCACGTTTTCGTTTTCGCGAGCATCGCGGCAAAATCCAGCCTACCGTCGTCGCGGAAGGTCGTCGATTCCAAGAACTCCCCGAAAAGGGACATTGCTTTATCGCCGAACTCGTTCCCCGCGTCCAAGCGCGCCTGTACTTCGGGGGGAATGATTTTATGCTCGGGCTCGTGCGCGTCTAGCCAAAGCATTTTTTCACATTGTAAACCGCGGACAAAATCCGTTTTGGAAACTGCCATATTCACTCCTGAAACGGGAAACAAAAGGGGCAGATGCCTGCCCCTTTCGCCGTTTTGCGTTTGTAATTATTCCGCTTGTTCTTCTGCAACTTCCGTCGTTTCTTCTACAACTTCTTCTTTCTTTTCTTTCAAAATCAAGTTCAAAACGATACCGAGAACCATTGCGATCGCGGTAGACGTGATTTGTACTGCTTCGCCCGCGATTGTAAATTTGATTGTCAAGCCGCCGATACCCGCTACCAAGATCGCCGCCGCGATAAAGATGTTCCGCGTTTTGCCGAAATCTACTTTTTCGTTGATGAGCATCTTGACGCCCGAAGAAGCGATGAACCCGTACAATACAAGGGATACGCCGCCCGTTACGCAAGCGGGAATCGTTTGAACCAAAACCATAAGCGGGGTGAAGAACCCGAGCGCGATCGTCGCGATACAAGCCGTGATAATAACGGAAACGGAAGCAACTTTCGTTACGCCGACAACCGCTACGTTTTCGCCGTACGTCGTGTTTGCGCAGCCGCAAAGGACGCCCGAAACCGCCGTTGCGATACCGTCGCCCGCGAGCGTACGGGGCAAACCGGGATCTTTCAAAAGATCTTTATGGATAACGTTAGAAAGGTTCATGTGGTCGCCGATGTGTTCGCAAATCGTAACCAAGGATACGGGTGCGAACGCAAGCAAAATGGTGATGAGTTGCCCAACTTTGAACGAACCGTTGTTCCATTCCAAGAACCCGAAGCAATCATAGCCGATAAAGCTCTTAATATCGATATCCTTAAAGTTATCGACAACGGGCGAGAAGTTGATGATTTGCATGGAAGCCTTGTCCATACCGTAGTAACCGATCAAGGTGATGATGAGCGCCGTCGCGTAACCCGCCAACATACCGATAACGAACGGAATGAGCGACAACGTTTTCTTTCCGTAATATGCCGTGATTGCCGTAACGAACAACGCTACGATCCCGCAAAGGATACACCAAAGGTTATATCCGTCAGGCGAAGCCGCCGTGTTCGCAAGGTTGTTTACCGCCGAGACTGCAAGTCCCAAACCGATAACCATGATAACCGGCCCGATAACGATCGTGGGAAGGAGCTTAAAGAGCCAACCCGTGCCCACTTTCTTTACGACGAGCGCTACGATTACGTAGATAAGCCCGACCATACCCATACCGATTGCAAGCGCAAGATAGTTTTCACCGCCGCCCAAACCGAAAGCAACGCCCATCGACGAAAGATAAGCGAACGAGCTCGACAATACGACGGGCGATTTCTTTTGCGTGAGCAAAATATAAATCAACGTGCCGACGCCGGCGGAGATGATCGTCGCGGGGATCGACGTACCGATCAAAAGGGGTACGGTGATACATGCAACGAACATTGCAAGGATGTGTTGGATGGAAAGGAGCGCCCATTGCGATTTCTTCTTCGGGCTCTCGTGTACGTCCAACACAAGGTCGTTTTTAACGTTTGTGTTTTCCATAAAAGATACTCCTGTAAAAATAATTTTTTTATATAAAACCCGAAAAAATACCCCCGCAACCGTTTCCCATCGAGCTTTAGGAAACGAACTGTCCCTTATCTTCGAAGCCGTTTTGCAGAGGCGTTTTGTCGGAATTTTACCGAACTGAAATTATTTTCTTGCTATCTTCTATATTATATCACACCGTTTTCACATTGTCAAGAATTCTGTCGAATATTTTCCTTTTTTCTCCATGCTTTTTATTCTGCAGAAGCCAGCATTTCTTCCGACGGTTTTCCCTGTAACGTATACAGGTCGAATTCGCTTTCAATATCAAATTCTTCCGCGGAATCGAACGCGGCGAGCTTGGAAACGGACACTTCGTACGCCGTCATCGTCTTAATTTCCGTTTCGGAAAACTTCTTTTGATACTCGCGGCTTTGGATTCGTCCGGAAATGGCGATCTTATCCCCGACCCCGAGATTTTTCACGAACCGCGCGTTCCGTCCCCAAGCGATGCAGGGGATATAATCGGATTTATTATACGCGCGATTGACCGCCACGAGCACGTCCGCGATTTCGCGGTTAAACGGCGTCGTCCGATAGATCGGCGGCTTACAAATATACCCGCTGAGCAAAATACTGTTCGGGTTCTTATCGGGAATTTCGTCCAATAATTCACGGACGAACACCGTCAGCATCAGCCGCGATTTCCCGTTTTCGATCTTGTTATAACTGCGGAACTGTCCAAGCGCGCAAATGGTTTTGCCTTTTCCAAGCATTCCGCCTTGAATCAGCCGCTCCGACAGCGTTACGGGCAAGATATCCGCTTGACCCGAAAGCCGCATTACCCGTACGAAGAATTCGTAAAATCCTTCGCCGTAAACTTCGTGGGAAAACGCCGCGTCGCTGACGATTTCTCCCATCACGTATACTTTGTTGTTTTTTTCCGTTACGTAATTCATATTCTACCTCCTAAACGTGTACGAAAATTTTAGCCTTGTTTGTGTTGTCTACCGCTCGCGTCGATCGTATAATTCTCTTTATAAATGAGCTCGCTGATCGGCACGAATTCAAACCCGCGGTTTTGTAGCGTGGAGAAGATCAACGGCAGCGCTTCCGCCGTATGTAAGCCGTTGTTATGGCAAAGAATGATCGAACCGTTCTTCGCCGCGTTGATAATCCGCATCGCAATCTCCGTCCCCGACAAATTCTTCCAATCGAGCGAATCCACGTCCCATTGAATTGTATACAAGCCCATATCTTTCGCCGTATCCACAAGCAAATTGTCGTAATCCCCGTAAGGCGGACGGAACAGCGTTACCTTTTGCCCCGTGAGTTTTTCAATCGCCTGCGCGCTCGTCGAAAGCTCGCTACGGATCTCGTCTTCCGAAAGTTTGCTCATATAGGAATGCGTGCGGCTGTGCGTACCGATTTCATGCCCCGCCGCCACGATTTTTTCAACGTATTCGGGGTACTTGTTCACCCAAAACTCCACGGCGAAAAAAGTGCAGAGCACGTCGTTTTTTTGCATGATATCGAGCAATTTGTCGGTATACTCCACGCCCCACGCGCAATCGAAGCTGATCGCGACTTTTTTCTCCGTCGTTTCTACGGAATAAATGGGCAGCGAGCGTTTCCCGCCCGCCGCTACGGCGGTTTCCGCTTGCCTTTCACGTTTTTGCACGCAATAGACGCTCGTACAAAGCACGGCGACGATTGCGGCGAGAAACACGGCGGCAAGAGAAAGGAATCCGAAAAAGTTGCGTTTGTTCGAAAATTTGTTATGCAAAACGTTCTGTCTCCATCATAGCAGTTCGTATCCGTCAAAATTTCGACAAAAAAGCGTTTTTTTGTCTGCTTTTGTCAAATTCCACTTGGGAACGGTTACACAAATACTATATTTCTCTTTTCCTGTGAAATATGCCTAAAATCGGAAAAAAGAAATTACGCAATTTTCCTTTGAAACGGTTTACTTTTTTTCAGGTTTTGTGTATAATACCGATATGAGAATTTGGGCAAAACTTATGACAGGCGGCAGAATCCGCAAACAATACGTGTACGAAAATCCCGAAAAATTGACCTATTCGCATTTTTTCGAGTACTTGACGGAAATTTGTCAGGCGTTGGATATCCCTACGCCCGTACTCACAAAAACGCATATTTTCAATTTCGCGAAATTCAATCACGTGAAATTCCTTGCGCGCGATTTCGTCGAAAGCTTGCACTATGACCATTTATTCTTGGAAAACTTGCTGTAAAATACTCGAAAAGGAAGAAGATTTATGACGGCTTTAAAAAGAGAAATCTTAAATATTTTGACGGAAGACGCGAGAATTCCCGCAAAGAAAATCGCGGCGACGCTCTCCGTGGACGAAGAAAAAGTCCGCCTTGCCATTGCGGAAATGGAAGCGGACGGATTGCTCGTGAAATACACCGCGATCATCAATAGCGAAAAGACCAACGATCCGCTCGTGGAAGCGCTTATCGAAGTCAAGGTTTCCCCGAAGAAAAAGGAAGGCTTCGACGGGATTGCAAAACAAATCGCCGCTTTTCCCGAAGTCAAGTCGGTGTATTTAATGAGCGGAGCGTACGATCTCGCCGTATTCATCGAAGACCGTACCCTGCAACAGGTTTCTCGGTTCGTTTCCGAACGTATTTCCACATTCGACGGCGTGCTGTCCACCGCCACCCATTTTATTCTGAAAAAGTATAAAATCGAAGGTGCGTTGACGGAAAAAGAAGACGCCGATTACCGACTTTCCATTCAAGCGTAAACCCGTAATTTACGGCATTCATTTTACACATGGTATACCTGTATATGCGGCTTTCATCTCATACACGGTATACCCGTTTTTAAAAAAGGATCTACTTATGCGCGACTTTGTAAACCGTAAAACCAAGCTACTGCAACCCAGCGGAATTCGGAAATTTTTCGATATCGTTCGGGAAACGCAAGGGGCAATCTCACTCGGCGTGGGAGAGCCCGATTTCGTTACGCCTTGGAAAGTCCGCGCCGCCGCGATTACGTCCTTACAGCGCGGCTACACGCAATATACAGGAAACCGCGGTTTGCCCGCGCTGTTGGAGCTCGTTTCCCGCTATTTGGAAGAACGTTTTTCGCTCCAATACGACCCCAAACATATACTCATCACCGTCGGCGGCAGCGAAGCCATCGATTTGGCGCTCCGCGCCTGCATTGAGCCGGGCGACGAAGTGCTCATTCCTGACCCTGCGTACGTATCCTACTCCCCGCTCGTCGCGCTTTCGGACGGTACGCCCGTGCACGTGGAGTGTTTGGAAAAAGACAATTTCGTTTTAAAGCCTGAGCAGTTGGAGCGAGCGATCACGGCAAAAACCAAAGCCGTTATTTTGACCTATCCGAACAACCCGACGGGCGCGATCATGACCCAAGAAGAATTGGAACAAATCGCGGAAGTCATCGTTCGCCACGATCTACTCGTAATCACGGACGAAATTTATGCGGAGCTGACGTACGGAAAGAAGCACGCGTCGATTGCAGCTTTGCCGAATATGAAAGAACGCACCGTTTACATCGGCGGATTTTCCAAAGCGTTCGCTATGACGGGCTGGCGGCTGGGATTTGCTTGCGCTCCCGCGGAAATTGACGAAGGCATGTTCAAAATTCACCAATACGGTATGCTTTGCGCGCCGATCACGTCCCAATACGCGGCGATCGAAGCCTTGAAAGACGGGCTTTCGGACGGATTTTCCACCGTGGAAGAAATGCGGGATTCCTACGATAAACGCCGCAAATTCGTCTTACACTCCTTAAAGGACGTGGGGTTGCATTGTTTCGAGCCGCAGGGCGCGTTTTACGCGTTCCCGTCCGTGCGTTCGACGGGCTTGAACGGCGAAACGTTCGCTAACGAACTACTTCGGGAGCAAAAAGTCGCGATCGTGCCGGGGAGCGCGTTCGGTCAGTTCGGAGAATATAACGCAAGAATTTCGTACGCGACGAGTATGCGCTCACTTTCCGAAGCGTTCGACAGAATGTCCGCTTTTTTGCAAAAACTCCGTTAAAAATGTTGGAGTTTTGATGAAAATGCGTGAAATTCTTTTGAAAACTTTCAAAAATCATTGACAAACGCAACAAAATACAGTATAATAACCATAATGAAAGATAACCGCCGTGGCTTTTGTCCACGGTTGTATTTTTAACGTTCCGTCGGCGAACGGTTTTTTTCGTGTATTTGCAAGCATTGCAAAACGGGTTCTGACGCGAAAACGACCGCAAATACAAACGGCGCGAACAAGGAGAAATTATGTCGGAACAACAATTTATTATGACGCAAAAGGGCTATGACGAAGCGGTAGAAAGATTGAAATACTTGCAAACCGTAAAACGTCAAGAGATTGTGGAACGGATCGCGGAAGCGAGAAGCCACGGCGACTTGTCGGAAAACGCTGAATACGACGCGGCTCGCAACGAACAAGCGGCAAACGAAGGCGAAATCGTCGATTTGGACTACAAGATCAAAAACGCCGTGATTATCGAAGCAAACTCGGACACGTCCTTTGTTCACATCGGCTCGAAAGTGCGCGTTTACGATGAAGAATTCGAAGAAGAAGCCGTATACGAAATCACGGGCTCGACGGAAGCGAACGCAATGGAAAACAAGATCTCCAACGAATCCCCCGTCGGCGCGGCGCTTTTGAAACACAAAGTCGGCGAAGTGGTCAAAGTAAGCGCTCCCGACGGCGATTATAAGCTGAAAATTTTAGAAATTTCCTAATGTTTCGCCGCTTAAAGCGGCACGTTGACAGATTACGATTGCGAGGTTTTACGATGCAAGAAAATAAGACGGTAAACGCGGAAGCGACCGTATCGGAAGAAGAACAACTTATCGAACAGGCAAAGATCCGCCGCGAGAAATTGGCGAAGCTCGTTGCCGAAGGAAACAACCCCTACGAACAGGTGAAATACCCCGTAGACGCGGATTCCCAAAATATCAAAGACAGCTTCGAAGCGTTCGAAGGCAAGACGGTTACCATGGCAGGGCGTATGATGTCCCGTCGGATCATGGGCAAAGCGTCCTTTTCGCATATCGCCGACCGTAGCGGTTCGATTCAAATTTACGTAACCCGCCAAGATATCGGCGAAGAAAACTATATGTCCTATAAAAAGGACTACGATATCGGCGACATTTTCGGGTTCAAAGGTTTCGTATTCAAAACGCAAACGGGCGAAGTTTCCGTACACGTACAGGAGCTTGTTTTGCTCTCCAAATCCCTGTTACCGTTGCCTGAAAAATACAACGGGCTGCAAAATCAGGATTTGAAATACCGTTTGCGCCATCTCGATTTGATCATGAATAAGGACGTACGCGATTTGTTCCGCGTCCGTTCCCGTATCTTAAAGGAAATTCGCGCATATTTAGATAACCGCGGGTATTTGGAAGTAGACACTCCCACCCTTTTGCCGTTGGAAATCGGCGCGGACGCTCGTCCGTTCAAAACGCATCACAACGCGCTCGATCTCGATATGTATATGCGTATCGAAACGGAGCTGTTCTTGAAGCGTTTGATCGTCGGCGGCATGGACAAGGTTTACGAAGTCGGTCGGATCTTCCGTAACGAAGGTATGGACGCGTTCCATAACCCCGAATTCACCACGATCGAAATGTACGAAGCGTACAGCGATTATTTCGACATGATGGATATGATCGAAGACCTTTATAAAACGGTAACGAAAAACGTTTGCGGAACGCTCGACATTACCTACCAAGGCACGGAAATTCACATGGGCGAATGGACTCGTATGACCATGGCGGAAGCGGTGAAAAAATACGCGGGCGTCGATTATAACGATTGGGCGACCGACGAAGACGCGCGCGCAGCGGCAAAATCGCTCGGCGTGGAACTTGAACACGAAAACGCGAGCAAGGGCTGGGTGCTCATCGAACTGTTTGACGAGTTCGTCGAACACAACTTAATCCAACCCACCGTAATCTACGATTACCCCGTAGAAAACTCCCCGCTCGCAAAACGCAAGCCGTCTAACCCCGCGTTTACCGAACGTTTCGAATACTTTATTTGCGGGCACGAATACGGCAACGCGTTCTCGGAGCTTAACGATCCCATCGACCAAAAACAACGTATGGTCAAGCAAGTGGAAGCGAAACGCGCCAAGGGCAACAACGACGCGCAAGTGGACGAAGACTTCATCAACGCGCTTGAATACGGTATGCCGCCCACAGGCGGTTTGGGCATGGGGCTCGATCGGTTCGTTATGCTGCTCACGGACAGCTCGACCATTCGCGACGTCATTCTCTTCCCCACAATGAAACCGAAAAAATAAATTTGTCGCGTCGGCAACGCCCAATTTTCAGGGGTTACCGACGCGTATTTCTCTAAATTTTCTCGCAGCTTCGGTGTCGTATATTTATTCTTTTATGCAACGGTTTATACGAATAAAACCCGACCATGTATTGCGAAAAAATATCGTTTCTTGCAATTATGCAAGCAGTTTTGTTTAGGAGCTTGAAAGCCTATGGATGCAAAAATTACCAAAAAACGTTTAAGCCGATTGCTTTCGTACGATTGGATTAAGATTATTTTCCTTGCCGTCGCGGTCATTTTGGTTTGGATGCTGATTTTTACGATGACGGCAACAAAAATCACCGCGTCGCAACAGTTCGTCGTTTACAACTACGTGGGCAACCGCCCGTTCTCGTATACGAATTTCTACGATTCCTACTACACGGCTTACGAAGACGGGATTTTCTCCTACGAAGTATTGGAAGTAGACGTTTACGACGTTGCGGAAACCCCGAGTGAAGCGCGGACGCTTATGGAAGCGCATCTCGGCGTAGACGAAGGCGACGTGATCTTTGTGGCGGATTCTTGGCATTTGGATACGGAATACGTCGATGAAGAAACGGGCGAAACGAAATACGAGTACACCTACCTTCAAAAATTCCTGAATGATTGGCGGTACTACGTTTTCGATCTCGACCCTGAAAAGGAATACGGCTATTTCAACGCAATGGAAGCTTATCTCGACCAATATTTCACGAACGGTTGGGAAGACGCGGAAAGCTTGGACGAAGCCGCTGTGGAGCGGGATTTCCGCGCTCGCGTTAAAAAGGATAAGCGGTTTAAAAAAGCTTCGCAAATCCGTCAAGGCGTTCAAGACGACATCGCGCGTATTAAAAACTACCGCAACGCTTTGGAAGAATTCTACGGCTACGTAGAAACGGGGGTTGTGGAGTTCACTCGCACGAGCATGGTCGATCCCGAAGACGGAACGGTTTTGTTCGACGGCGTTTATTCCATCAATATTTGTCCCGACAAGGCGATTGCAGGCGGATTGTCCGAAGTCGTTTCCTATCCCGTTAAAGTCGTTGACGCGGACGGCAACGAACAAACCATTCAAACGGCGGAAAATATGAACGTCGCGTTCTTTAACATGCGCGCTACCGCAAAAGGCTTTGAATATGAAAGCGTTCCCTATATCACCTATATCATTCGGAATGCGATCGCCGCGACGGAGAAGTAACGGAGTATGCGGATTTTCCACGACAAACGTACGCGGAAACGCTGCAAGATATACGCAATGTTGCGCGCGCAAGAAAAACGCGCGCATCGCTCTTTTCACACCCCCGGGCATAAAAAAAACGGGTTTGATATCACCGAACTTTCCTATTCGGACAACCTGTCCTGTCCGCGCGGCTGTTTGGCGGAAGCGGAATCCGACGTCGCCGAAATCCTCGGCGCAAACAAGAGTTTTTTACTCACCGACGGCAGTACTGCAGGCGTATATTCCGTTTTAAAAGCGGCTAAACTGCAGGGCGCATCGTCGATCGCCGTATGCGAAGCGTCGCATAAAAGCGTGTTCAACGCCTGCGCGATTTTGGGAATCGCTCCGCTCGTCTATCCACAACAAACACGGAACGGAATTCCGTTCCCCCCTACCATGTATGCGTTGAACGAAGAATTTCCCGACCTGTTCGCACAAGCGGATGCGATATTTTTGACGAGTCCCGATTATTACGGCAACGTCGCGGATTTAAACGGAATCTCAGCGTATTGCCGCGAAAACAATAAACTGTTGCTCGTTGACGGCGCGCACGGCGGACATTTGCATTTTGACCGCGCGTTGTATGCGGGGGAATACGCCGATCTTTGGGTGGACGGCGTACATAAAAGCTTGCCTGCGCTAACGCAAGGCGCGATGGTTTCGGCAAGAACGGAAACTTTGGCGGACTCGCTCCGTCAAGCGGTGGATTTCTTCCGCACGACAAGCCCGTCCTATCCGATCATGGCTTCCGTGGAATACGCGGTAAAATACCCGCGTAATATACGTTTGGAAAACTCGGTTACGGAATATGCGCGTACAAACGACCGAATTTATTTCGGCGGGGATTGGACAAAGCTTTGCGTTGTGTTCGGAGAAACCGCTTTTGCGGCGCAAGCGTATTGCGAGAAAAAGGGCGTATATCCCGAATTTTGCGATGGGAACGTCGTGATGTTCTATCTCTCCCCTGCGACTCGCCAAAAAGATTTCCGCTTTTTACAGCGGTTTTTGGGAAAATTGCTCGAATTATTCCCGTTACAACAAAAACCGAGCGAATTAAAGCGGGCGATTGTAACTCCAAAAAACAAAGAAACGGAATTTTGCGAACTACACAACTCCGCGGGAAAAGTTTGCGCGGCGAATTGCGGATTGTTCCCGCCCTGCACGCCGTTGCTTTGCGTCGGGGAACGGATTACGGAAGAAAAACTCCGTTTGCTTGAAACCGCCGATAACGTTTACGGGTTGCGCGACGGAAAAATTTTGATTTTTAAGGACTGAAAGGGTATGGAAAAGCGCGGAAAATTTATTACTTTTGAAGGCTGCGACGGGTGCGGAAAAAGCACGCAACTCCGTTTGTTGAGCGAATATTTAACGGAAAACTCCATTCCGCATATTTTCACCCGTGAGCCTGGGGGCGGAAAAATTTCGGAAGCGATTCGCGAAATTTTGCTAAACGGGAAAAACTCCGAAATGACGGACGAGTGCGAAGCTTTGCTCTATGCCGCCGCGCGCGCGCAACATTTGCACGACCGCGTTGAACCCGCTTTGCAGGCAGGAAAGCTCGTGATTTGCGATCGGTACGTGGATTCGTCGCTCGCATACCAAGCTTACGCGCGGGGTTTGGGGAAAGAATTCGTTACCAAAATCAACGCGTTTGCTTTGGAAAACTATTTGCCCGACGTAACGGTATTCATCGATCTCACTCCCGAAGCTGCATTCGCACGCAAACAGGGCGCAGACGAAAACGATCGTTTGGAGCAGGCGGGCATGGAATTCCACCGCAAAGTCTACGCGGGTTATAAAGCGCTCGCGCAAGAATATCCGACCCGTTTCGTTTGCGTGGACGGAAACCAAACGCCGCAAGAGATTTTTAACGACGTGATTGAGCTTTTGCAATCTAGAAACTGTTTATAGGTAGCGTAGCCCGCCGAGCTTGCTCGGCGGGCTTTTTTACGTTTTTCTCAAAAACTGCGTAAATTTCTTGGATTTATTCTTATTTTGTGCTATAATACGGGTATGGATATGGATATTTTTTACGAACAAGATCGGGAAGCTCGTAGTTTGCTCGAATGCAACGTCAATCACAACCGCGTATTCCCCCCGCATTTTCATTTGGATTTGGAGTTGCACGTCTTGAAAAAGGGCGCTATCACCGTCAACGTCAACGGTATGGAACGAACGATCGGCGACGGCACGGTTACCGTGATCGATAGCTATGACGTGCACAGTTTTTCCGAGCAAAAAACTGGGGGGTGGTCGGATTTGCTGTTGATTATTCCTTATTCCTATCTTGCCCGTTTTAATGCGATGCGAAAAAATTTCAAAATTGTCGATCCGTTTATCTGCGATCCTGCGCTCTGCGACGAGCTTATCGCGATTGCCGATCGGTTTTTGCTTAATCCCGAATTCCAAGACGACGAGAACGTGAAAACTTGCGCGATCGATCTTATGCTTTCGCTGCTCTGTAAGCATATTCGGTTTTCAGAGAAAAAAGAACGGGACGACGGCGCGTTGGCGCGGCAAATTCTCGCGTACGTGCAGGAGCATTATCGCGAAAACGTCAAACGGAGCGATATTGCGAAAGCGCTCGGGTATACCGAAACGCATATTTCCCGCGTTTTCCACCGATTTTTGCGAATGGGGATTTCGCAATACGTCAATAAACTCCGACTTTCGGAGCTTGAACGGCTGCGCAAGCAAGGGGATGGGCGGACTACGCTAGAATTGCTGTATGAAGCGGGGTTTCAGAGCCAACAAACGTATTACCGAGCCAAACAACGCAAGACCACGCCTTGACAAGGCTATGCCTTGACTGAGTCTTTCTATCTCTCCCCGTCGCTAGGGTGTTGCTCGCTTGTTTCCCTGATTGTCATACCGACCAAGGGAGCGTAAGCGACAAGGCTATGTCTTGACTGAGTCTTTCTATCTTTCCCCGGCGCTAGGGTGTTGCTCGTTTGTTTCCCAGATTGTCATACCGACCATGGAAGCGTAAGCGACAAGGCTATGCCTTGACTGAGTCTTTCTATCTTTCTTGGGTGGAAAGGTGCTACTCATTCGTTTCCCAATAATGTACAAAACAAAAAACGCGGCGTATTCGCCGCGTTTTCGTTTTGTTTTTTCGACCGATTAAAGTTCTGCGAAGTACTTGATCGTTCTAACCATTTGGCTGGTGTACGAGTTTTCGTTATCGTACCAAGAAACGACCTTAACAAGCGTCGAACCGTCGCCCATAGGCATACACTTCGTTTGCGTTGCGTCGAACAACGAACCGTAGGTGATACCAACGATGTCGGTGGAAACGAGTTCTTCTTCGGTGTAGCCGAACGAAGCGGAAGCAGCCGCTTTCATTGCTGCGTTTACCGTAGCCGCGTCAACTTCGCCTTCGCAGATCGCTACGAGTTGGGTAAGCGAACCGGTGGGAACGGGAACACGTTGCGCGCAGCCGTCCAAAACGCCGTTGAGTTCGGGGATTACCAAGCCGATTGCTTTCGCAGCGCCCGTGGAGTTGGGAACGATATTCGCAGCCGCAGCACGCGCACGACGGAAGTCGCCTTTTCTGTGGGGTCCGTCAAGTACCATTTGGTCGCCCGTGTAAGCGTGGATCGTGGTCATATACCCTTTCTTGATCTTGCAGAGCTTGTTCAACGTGTTTGCCATAGGAGCAAGACAGTTGGTCGTACAAGAAGCCGCGGAAATGATGGTGTCGTTCTTCGTCAACGTCTTTTCGTTTACGCTGTAAACGATGGTGGGAAGATCGTTGCCCGCGGGAGCGGAAATAACAACTTTCTTCGCGCCTGCTTTTACGTGCGCTTCCGATTTTGCTTTCGACGTGTAGAAGCCGGTGCATTCCAAAACTACGTCTACGTCAAGCGCAGCCCAAGGGCAGTTGTTTGCGTCTTTTTCTGCATAAATCTTGATGGTTTTGCCGTTCACGGTGATCGTGCCTGCTTCGTCGTCTGCAGAAACCGTATCCGCAAGCGCGTATCTGCCTTGCGCGGAGTCATACTTCAAAAGGTGCGCAAGCATCGAAGGGCTGGTAAGATCGTTGATCGCAACTACTTCGTAGCCTTCCGCGCCGAACATCTGTCTGAATGCAAGACGGCCGATACGACCGAAACCGTTGATTGCAACTTTTACGTTTGCCATAATGTTTATCCTCCAATATATGAAAAAATTTTATTTGTTTCTCTCGGTGAATCGGATTTTTTCAAACCCTAATCGTCCGAGTATTATTCTACCATACTTTTTCTTTTTCGTCAATAATTTTGCGCAATCGAACGGAAAAATATTTTGAAAATACGGAAGAAAAAATTTTTTTCTTGCTTTGGAAAAGTTTTTTTGTGAAAAAACTACAAAAAGCGTTTGATTTTTTAATTTTTTCACCTGTCCGCATATTGACAAACGCAGGCAAATATAGTAAAATTATAAATACAAAAATATTTTAGGTGGGTTACGTATATGGAAAACCAACGTTTGACGACAGGCGTGGACGCACGCGCTTTGCGTTCCAAATTTGACGGCGGGCTTTTGGGCTTGATCGGGATCGGATTTTTACAATTCTTCGCGATTCTATTGACGGTAATCATCGGCGGCGCGATTCTTGCCGTTGCAGTCTATTTCACGGAAGCGGCGGACTTCTCCGCTTTGGACGATTTTGACGCGGACTCTATCAAAGATCTTTCGATCGCGTTCTTGATTATTTTGGCGGTTGCCGCGATTGTGTTCGTCTTTTGCTTGCTTCTCGGTATTTGCTGGGCGAACTGCATCAAACTGCGCTGGACGACTCGGCATACGGTCATCGAAGGCAGACGTTTGAAATTCAACGGCACGTCTTGGCAACTGCTCGGCAACTCTTTGAAGTGGTTTTTCCTGTCCGTAATCACGCTTTCCATCTACTCGTTCTGGATTCCCATTCGCGAAAAACAATGGGAAGTAAAGCATACGGAATTCCAAGAAAAAACCGCGCCTGCGACCCAAAACTACGCAAACGGCGGCTATCCAGGATACCCGAATTATGCGGGATACAACGCTTACGGGCAAGCGCCCGCGCAACAACCGTACGCGCAATATCCGCAATTCTACATGTATCCCCAGCCCTACTACGGGCAGCCCCAAGACCCGAACGCCCGTCCGTAACGCTCAATTATGAAAAAAAGCCCTTGAAAAAGGGCTTTTTTTGTCGTCTTTTACGGAAGTTTCGGCGTTACGAGCACCGTTTTATAATCGGTATATACCACGAAGCCCGCCTTGCTTTTGCTCGGTTTTTTAACGTGCTTCCGCTTACAGTAATCGACGGGAATCTTATCTCCGTCCCGACCGTCCGAATAGTACGCGCAAATTTCCGCCGCAACCTGCAATACGCTGTCGGGAACAGGCTTCCCGCCCGTTGCAACGATGACGTGCGAAGAATGGTATTTTTGCGTATGCAGCCACAAGTCGTCGAGCGCAGCGGAGCGCAACAGCCGATCGTTTTGCAGGTTGTTTCTACCCGCGTAAATCGTCCAGCCGTCGTATTCGAACTCCCGAAACGGAACGGGCGCTTCCTGTTTCTTACCGCCCGCGCGGCGCTTGGGCTCACGCAATAAGCCCATTTCGATGAGTTCGGTTTCGAGCTCCTTTAAGTCTTCCGCCGTCTCCGCTGTAGCCAGCGCCGAAAGCACGCTGTCCGTGTACTCGATCTCCGCTTCTTCCTGTCGGAGCATGGGCGTTAAAATCTCTTTCGTGCGCTTGTGTTTATTGTAAATTTTAAAGTATTTTTGCGCGTTTTTGGACGGGGAGAGCGTTGCGTCCAGCGCGATTTTCAGCTTCCCACCGTCGGGATTGTACCAATCGTCCAATTCCACCGAAGTCATACCCCTTTCGATTTGGTACAAATTCGCCGTTAAAAGCTCGCCTTTGATACGGTACTCGTCCGCTTTTTCCGCTTCCTGCAAGCGTTCGAGTGTGTTTTGCAATTTTTTCGCCTGTTTTTTGCGCAAGCCGCGCGTAACGTTTTCGAGTTTGCGTTTCTTATCGTCAAACCCTTTTTTGTTTTCCCGACGGGAAAAATATTCGTCTTCCGCTTTGCAAAGGGACGGCATCGGCGCTCCGCCTTTGACGGGGAACGCGAAAAAGTCCGTCGGCATTCCCTTCCCGTCAAACGTCAGGCAAGGCGCGTTCGGCTCGTGCAAGCAAAACGCTCCGACGAACTCCCAAAGCGGTTTTTCTTGTAATTTTACACGCTCGGCAATATGTCGCGCCGTAGGCAAAGCAAGCCCCGAAACATTCTCGAAAAGAAACACGGCAAGGTCTTCTTCCGTATAGATTTCCATGCGGGATTTTTCGAAGTTTTCAAACCGTGAACGCATACCTGCCCTGTCGAAAGGGGAGATTTTGTCCTGTGGAACGGGGTAGACGTATTTCGCGCCTGCAAGCAGTACGCGGCGGGTATTATCTTCCAATGCCGTCGTTTTCAGCGCGCCCAAAATTACGTCTTTTTCCGTCAAAAGCACGTTGGAGTATTTCCCCATCAGCTCGCACCGAAGCACGCGGTCGCACTCGGAAAAATCCGTCGTGCAATGCAGGGTGATTTCGATAATGCGTTCGAATTCGTGCTGACGAACGGACAGGATTTCCGCGCCCTGTAAATGCTTACGGAGCAACATACAAAAATTCGGCGCGACGGGCGCGGGTTCTTTTTCCGTTTGCGCAAGACAAACGCGCGCACCCGAAGCATTTGCGCTGATAACGAGTTTCACCGTTGTCTTTCCGGTGTATATAATAAAGGTGAGCTCGTCTTTGTTGACTTGGGAAATGCGGTTGATTTTCCCGCCCGTCAAAAAAGTATGCAGCTCGTCCGCCAAGCGGCGGATATGAAAAGCGTCTTGGGGCATGCGGAGCTCCTTTTTGTTCTCGCGCCCCGAAAAAGGACGGAAAGCGCGAAAAATCGATTTCTTTTCCTAAATTATAACGCAATTTTTGGAAATTGTAAATAAAAACGATAGAAAAACGCTTTATTTTCTTTGACAAATGTGCTAAAATGTTTACGTGATTACGCGGACGCACGCGCGTATGCTATCATTGAATAGAAAAAAGGAATAATAATTAGCGAAAAGCAGGAGAGTTTATTTATGAAGTACACTACCAAAGCAGCGGCAAAAAGCACGGTGAAGATCACCATTAAGTTCGACGGTGAAGAATGGAAAGCAGCGCAAACGCAAGCTTACTTGAAAACGAGAAACAAGTTTGCTATCAACGGTTTCCGTAAAGGCAAAGCTCCGAAAAACGTTATCGAACACGTTTACGGTAAAGGCGTATTCTACGAAGACGCGCTCAACCTTTTGTTCTCGGAAAACTACGATAAAATTCTTGATAAAGAAGAAAAGAAATTCATCGCGGTCGGCGAACCCGAAGTTTCGGTGGATAAGATTGAAGACGACGGCGTAACGCTCGTAGCCGTAACGCCCGTAAAACCGGAAGTGAAAATTTCCGCATACAAGGGTATGAAAATCAAGCAATATGCGTATACTGTTAAGGACGAAGAAGTTGAAGAAGAAGTCAACCGTCTTTTGGAACGCAACGCGCGCAAAGTGCCCGTGGAAGGCAGAGCGGCGCAAAACGGCGACATCGCGAACATCGATTTCGTGGGCTCGGTTGACGGCGTGAAGTTTGAAGGCGGTGAAGCGCAAGGGTTCGACCTTACGCTCGGCAGCGGTCAATTCATTCCCGGTTTCGAAGAACAAGTCGAAGGTATGAACGTCGGCGAAGAAAAAGACGTGAACGTTACCTTCCCCGAAAACTACCAAGCGGAAGACCTGAAAGGGAAAGCCGCGGTTTTCGCTGTCAAACTCAACTCGCTCCAAGCGAAAGAACTTCCCGAACTTACCGACGAATTTATCAAGGAAGCAACGGGTAGCGAAACGGTAGCGGCGTATAAGGAAAAGACGAAAGAACGTCTTATGCAAACGGCGGAAAGACGCGCAAACGACGCTACGGAAAACAGCATTCTCGAAGCGATCGCGGCGAATGCGGAAGCGGAAATTCCCCAAGCGATGATCGAAAGAGAAATCGACGGGCTCGTGCAAAAGTTCGAATACCAACTGATGTACCAAGGCTTGAAGCTTCAAGACTATCTCGGATTCTTGAAGACGACGATGGAAGATTTCAGAAAGAATTACGAAGAACAAGCGAAGAAGAACGTTTTGAATCAGTTGATCCTTTCTCAACTCATCAAAGACGAAAAGATCGAAGCTACGGAAGAAGAAGTTGAAGCCAAGGTTGCGGAACAAGCGGCGTCCGTTAGCAAGACGGCGGAAGAATATAAGAAGAACATGGATCCCCGTCAATTCGATTATATCCGTAACGACATCGTCATCACGAAGCTGTTCGATATGCTCAAAGCGAACAACGAAATGTACGTGGAAGAATAATTTGAAATTTCTTACTTACGCCACCGCCTTTACGGTGGCGTAACTATCCCAAAGGAGTTTATTATGGAAAAAAACGTTTTAATCCCCTACGTCGTAGAAAGAACGTCTTCGGGTGAACGCACTTACGATCTGTATTCCCGTTTGCTCGACGATCGGATTATCTTTTTGAGCGGCGAAATCAATGACGCGGTAGCCAATACCGTCGTTGCGCAGCTCATCTATTTGGAAGGCAAAGACCCGACGAAAGACATTAGCCTTTATATCAACTCCCCCGGCGGCTCGGTTTCGGCGGGTATGGCGATCTACGACACGATGAACTATATCAAATGCGACGTTTCGACGATCTGTATCGGCTTGGCGGCTTCGATGGGGGCGTTCCTTCTTTCGAGCGGCGCGAAAGGCAAACGTTTTGCGCTTCCCAACTCCGAAATTATGATTCATCAACCTTTGGGCGGAGCGCAAGGGCAAGCGAGCGATATTAAAATCCAAGCGGAACACATTTTGCGGACGAAAGCGAAGCTTAACCGTATTCTTTCGGAAAACACGGGCAAAGATATCAGCGTAATCGAACGGGACACGGACAGAGATAATTATATGTCTGCCGAAGAAGCGCGCGTTTACGGTCTGATAGATAAAGTCTTTTTGAAAAGATAACGCTTATTGCTGTATTTTGCGGTACTTTCGCGCAAAGCCCTATCGGTTTTGCGCGCTCGTTTTCCTAATCCCCTTTCGATTTTTAGAAAAAACAAGGGGGGCAGGTATGCGTTGAATTCGATTTGGATATACTTTTTACAAAGTGCACAAAGATCGGATCTTTCGCATACTATTTTATAGAAAAATAACGGAGATAAACTATGTCAAATAAAAATCAGCATTGTTCCTTTTGCGGGAAACCCAAAGAAGAAACCCGTCGCTTGATTACAGGCCCAGACGGAGCTTGTATTTGCGACGAATGCGTAGAAATTTGTAAATCGATGGTCGAAGAATGGGCGGACGAAAAAGACGTTCAAACGGAAGTTCCTTTGAAAAAACCCGCGGAAATCAAAGCGGAGCTCGATCAATATATCGTCGGTCAAGACAAAGCAAAACGGGTGCTTTCGGTTGCCGTTTATAACCATTATAAACGTATCAACGCGACGTCTGGGAAAAAGAAAAAAGACGACGACGGCGTAGAAATTGAAAAGAGCAACGTTCTTTTACTTGGTCCTACGGGTAGCGGAAAAACGCTGCTTGCGCGTACGCTTGCAAAAATTTTAAACGTTCCGTTTGCAACGTCGGACGCAACGACGCTCACGGAAGCGGGCTACGTCGGGGAAGACGTGGAAAATATTTTACTCAAGCTCATTCAAAACGCCGACTACGATATCGATCGCGCGCAACGCGGGATTATTTATATTGACGAAATCGACAAAATCGCGAGAAAGAGCGAAAACGTATCCATCACCCGCGACGTTTCGGGTGAAGGCGTACAACAAGCTCTTTTAAAAATTATCGAAAGTACGACGGCAAACGTTCCCCCGCAGGGTGGCAGAAAACATCCCAACCAAGAATGTTTGCGTATCGACACGACGAATATTTTGTTTATTTGCGGCGGTGCGTTCGTGGGCTTAGATAAGATCGTTTCGTCGAGAAAGGACGATACGACGCTCGGGTTTGGAGGAAAAGTCCGTTTGGGCGCAAACGAAGCTGATTATTCGGTTTTGGAAGACGTGAAACCACAAGATTTGACCAAATTCGGCTTAATTCCCGAATTTGTCGGAAGAATTCCCATCGTCGTCAATTTAGATCCCTTGGGAGAAGACGCGCTTGTCAAAATTTTGACCGAACCGAAAAACGCGATCATCAAACAATACCAAAAACTCGTAGGATTCGACGGAGTGAAATTGACGGTAGAAGACGACGCAGTACGCGAAATCGCGCAAACGGCAATCCGTTTGAAAACAGGCGCTCGCGGACTCCGTACCATTATCGAAAACGTCATGACCGACGTTATGTATAAAATTCCGTCCGAAGAAAACGTGGAAGAAGTGGTCATTACCAAGGAATGTCTGACTGACGGAAAAACTCCCCTACTCATTTATAAGAAAGCAAGTTAATTTTTGAAAAGCCTTACTTTGTAAGGCTTTTTTCTTTTTCCCTTATTGACAAACACTCTAAAATGTGGTATACTTTTCCTATGAAACAGCTTTCTTTTTTACAAGAAACTACGTCCATCACTTCTTGCGCGTTTACGGGCCACCGCGTTTTAGAAAAGGATTTTTCTTTAAAAAAACTCAAAAAACAAACGGAAAGTTTGATTTTAAGCGGAGTGCACACCTTTTATAACGGAATGGCAGAAGGGTTTGATTTACTTGCGGCAAAAACGGTGCTCTCTTTGAAAAAGAAATTTCCTTATCTCCGCTTGATTGCTTGTATTCCTTGTTATAATCAAGAAAAATATTTTTCCGCGGAATCAAAAAAAGACTACGTAGAAATACTTTCCAAATGCGATGAGAAAGTTTATCTTTCCCAAACCTATCATAGGGGTTGTATGCTGAATCGGAACAAATACATGGTCGATCATGCCGACTGCTTGATCGCGTACTGCAAAAAAGAAACAGGTGGAACGGCTTTTACCATCAACTATTTCAAAAAAACGAAAAACGTCGAAAACATTTACTTACTTTGATAAAATTCTC
>JAFVRU010000060.1 GCA_017504065.1 Clostridia bacterium | reverse complement strand
GATATAGTCAAACTCATCGGCAAGGTTCGCGGCGCTTTTAAATGTTGCAATGGCAGAAGAAATGCCTTCGTCCCAAGTCCATTGCCAAATTGGGTCAATGTGCGAGTTGCAAATCAGATGCAGTTTTTTCATTTTTACACTCCTAAAATGCATAGAGAATTGTTGTATATTCATTATAACAAAGGAAAATATTATTTGTCAAGAAACGCTAAAATTTTCGGGGAAAGAAAACAATATTTGATAGTTTTTTTTAAAAGCACAATTTTTAATAATTTATTGATAGTAGTGTACTTTTAGATCGTAGATTTTAAAAAGAGTTGAATGTTTTTTGCTTATAAAAAATCCTTACCGACTCGGTAAGGATTTTTCCGTGTTTACGCAAATTTATTTCGAGAATTTTTCTTTTGCTGCGTACGTCGTATGCAACAATTCGTGCGCTTTATGGGAATTGGGTTTTTCCAAGAAGTTCTCGTAAAGCGCAATGATTTGCGGGTTCTTATGCGACGCGCGCAAAGCTTTGGATTCGTCTTCGCTGTAAAGCGCCGCCGCGCGTTTCGCGCGGAACGTATCCAAAATGTCCGCGTCTTCGTTGGGCAAGAAGCAAGGTTTTACAAACGGTTGTCCGCCGCCTGCAATACACCCGCCGGGGCAGCCCATAATTTCAATAAAATGGTATTTGCTCTTACCTGCGCGGATATCGTCAAGCAATACTTTGGCGTGTTTCATGCCGTGCGCAACCGCAACGTTGATTTCTACGCCTGCCAAATTGTACGTCGCTTCCTTAATCCCTGCAAAACCGCGTACTTCGGAAAGCTCGGCTCTGGGAAGTTCTTCGCCCGTGAGCTTAAACGCCGCAGTACGGAGCGCCGCTTCCATTACGCCGCCCGTCGTCCCGAAAATAACGCCTGCGCCCGTATATTCACCCACAACGTCGTTGTCGAATTCCGCGTCAGGAAGTTTTACGAAATTGATCCCCGAGCGTTTGATGAGTTTCGCAAGCTCTCTCGTCGTCAAAACTGCGTCTACGTCTTTTAAACCGTTGACGGAAAGTTCAGGACGTTCTTTTTCATATTTCTTCGCGGTGCAAGGCATAATCGAAACTACGAACATATCTTTGGGGTCGATATTGTTCTTTTCGCAATAATAGCTCTTTAAAATCGCGCCGAACATTTCGTGGGGGGATTTGCAGGAAGACAAGTGGGGTAACAAATCGCCGTAGTTGTATTCCGCATAGTTGACCCAACCGGGGGAGCAAGACGTGATCATGGGCAGGTTGCCGTTGTTTTGAATACGATCCAACAACTCGCTCGCTTCTTCCATAATCGTCAAATCTGCGGCGAAGTTTGTATCGAAAACCTTTTTAAATCCGAGCCGTTTTAACGCTGCGACCATTTTACCGGTAACGAGCGTTCCGATCGGCATATCGAATTCTTCGCCGAGCGCCGCTCTTACTGCGGGCGCGGTTTGCACAACGACGTATTTTCCGGCTTTCATTGCCGCGTCAACTTTATCGATTTCGGAAACTTCCATCAACGCGCCTGTCGGGCAAACGCTGACGCATTGTCCGCAAAGGATACAGGGGGAGTTTGCAAAGCTTCTGTCTTCCGCAGGCGCAACGATCGTGTTGAAACCACGTTTTTCGAAACCGAGAATCCCCAAACCGTGCGCGTTTTTGCAGCGTTCTACACATCTACCGCAAAGTACGCATTTCGACGTATCGCGGACAATGGACGGGCTGATTCTGTCCAAAGTATTCGGGCTTTGTTCACCCAAATACATATCGTCGCGAGCGCCTGTAATTTTCGCGACGTGTAACAATTCGCATTTGCCGTTTTTATCGCATTGTTGACAGTTTTTATTATGATTGGAAAGCAGGAGTTCAACGGACGTTCTTCTTGCCGCCGTAGCTTTCGGGGAAGAAATGGTGATTTCCATACCGTCGGCTACAGGGTATACGCAAGATGCGACCAGTCCGCGCGCGCCCGTAGCTTCTACCAAGCAAACGCGGCAAGAGCCTTTAGAGCATTCGCCGTGATTGTACGCGCAAAGGGACGGGATTTCAAATCCGCAAGCTTTCGCCGCTTCCAAAATGGTTAAACCTGCTTCAACTTCAAAAGGAATACCTTCAATTTTAATATGAACTTTCGACATAATCAATCTCTCCGTTATTTTTTGACGATTGCTTTGAATTTACAGGAAGCAATACACATACCGCACTTCATGCATTTTTCTTGATCAATGCTATATGCAGGTAATTTCTTACCCGGCGCAACGTAATCCGTTTTCACGAACGCGTTGACAGGGCAGGCTCTTGCGCAGACTCCGCAACCGAAACATTTATCTTTTTCGATGACGTATTCCATCAAGTTCTTACAAATATGCGCAGGGCATTTCTTATCAACGATATGCGCCACGTATTCTTCGCGGAAATGCTTCAGCGTAGACAAGATAGGGTTGGGAGCGGTTTGACCGAGCCCGCAAAGCGAGTTGGTTTTTACGTTTTCCGCAAGTTCTTCAAGCTCCGTAAGATCGTTCATCGTCGCTTTGCCGTCCGTGATGCGCGTTAAAATTTCGAGCATATGCTTCGTACCGATACGGCAGGGAGTGCATTTTCCACAGGATTCGTCGCAAATGAATTCCATATAGAATTTCGCAACGTCCACCATACAGTTGTCTTCGTCCATAACGATCGCGCCGCCCGAGCCCATCATCGAGCCTTTCGCTACGAGATTGTCAAAGTCGATAGGGGTATCCAAATCTTTCGCCGTCAAGCAACCGCCGGAAGGTCCGCCCGTTTGAATGGCTTTGAATTGTTTTCCGTCGGGAATTCCGCCGCCGATATCGTAAATCAGCTCGCGGAGCGTCGTACCCATCGGGATTTCAACCAAACCGACGTTATTGATTTTTCCGCCAAGCGCGAATACTTTCGTGCCTTTGGATTTTTCCGTGCCGTGTTTGGAGAACGAGTCTTTGCCTTCCCGTAAAATATACGGTACGCAAGCAAGCGTTTCGACGTTATTAATAATAGTGGGGCTGCCCCAAAGTCCTTTCACCGCAGGGAACGGGGGACGGGGGCGGGGCATACCGCGTTGTCCTTCGATGGAGTTTAAAAGCGCCGTTTCTTCACCGCAAACAAACGCGCCTGCGCCGAGCCGCAAATGCACTTTGAACGAGAAATTCGTACCGAGAATATGATCGCCCAACAAACCGAGTTCTTCCGCTTGTTGAATGGCAAGTTTTAATCTGTTGACGGCGATCGGGTATTCCGCGCGGACGTAGAAATAACCGTTTTGCGCGCCGATTGCGTACCCTGCGATCATCATACCTTCGATAACGGCAAGGGGATTACCTTCCAAGATCGAACGGTCCATAAACGCGCCGGGATCGCCTTCGTCGCCGTTACAAACGACGTATTTCGTGCCTTCGGGTTGCGCGTAAGCAAATTGCCATTTTTTACCCGCAGGGAAACCGCCACCGCCGCGACCGCGAAGTCCCGATTCCAAGACTTCTTTGATAACGTCTTCGCGGGGCATTTGCAATGCGCGAGCCAAACCTTGGAATGCGCCTGCGCCAAGACTTTCCTGAATGTTTTCAGGGTTAATACTTCCGCAACCGTGCAACGCGATTCGCACTTGTTTTTTATAGAAGTTGATATCTTCTTGTTTCGTTACTTTTTCCGCGGTGTTGGGGTCAACGTACAACAATCTATCGATGATTTCTCCGCCGATCAGATCTTTTTCCACGATTTCGGCAACGTCTTCTACTTGTACAAGCCGATAAAGGGTATCTTCAGGATAAATTTTTACAAAAGGACCTTGCGAGCAGAATCCGAAACAACCGACTTGGTTGACGGTTACTTTTTCATTCAACCCTTTTTCTTCGATGAGTTTGCGGAATTCCGCGGTGATTTCGTCCGATCTGGACGACAAACAGCCTGTACCGCCGCAAAGTACGACGTGTCTTTTGCCGTCTCCGCCCGTAAATTTCGCGCTGAGACAGGAAGCGCATTTTGCGCTCATTTGATTGAGTTCTTCAAAATTCTTAATCATTATACGTTTGCCTCCATCGCCTTGTATTCGTTTACGATTTTGGGTACGGCGTCTACAGTCAATTTCGGGTATACCTTACCGTTAATCGTAACGGCAGGCGCAATACCGCATGCGCCGATGCAACGAAGCGCGTCCAGCGTAAACAATCCGTCCGCCGACGTTTCTCCGGGTTTAATCCCGATAATTTCGGAGAATTTGTCGATGATTTGTTGCGCGCCTTTGACGTAACAAGCCGTTCCAAGGCACACGCCGATTACGTATTTTCCTTTCGGGGTGAGCGAGAAGAAGGAATAAAACGTAACGACCCCGTAAATTTCGGCTACCGATACGCCCGTTCTTGCGGAAACAATTTCTTGGACTTCCAAGGG
>JAFVRU010000059.1 GCA_017504065.1 Clostridia bacterium | reverse complement strand
TCCCAACCGTCAATATACGTATAGTTCGCCGCCATGTTGACCGTTGCATTGAAGTTTTCAATAACGCCACCTTCAATATACGAACCAAACAAACCGTATTGATACATAATCAAGTTATCGAAGTTTACATTCTTCATAACTGCGCCAGGTTTAATTCTGCCGTTCGCGAAAATACCCCATTTGAAGAACGCATTGCTTACCGTATACCCTTGACCGTTGAAATAGCCGCTAAATCCGCTGCTCGTTTGTAATACCGTCCCAGCATCCAACGTAATGTTTCCTGCAAGCACTACATATTTTGCAGAACCCATATTCTTTGCCCAAGCGGTGAATTCGTCTGCGTTATCAATAATGAGATCCGCTACGTTTACCGTGAGTACATAATTTTTGTTGTCCGCTTCAGAATAGATCGTAAGCGTTACTGCGCCCGTTTGCGCGTTTGCAAACGTCAAAACATTGTCGCTAACGCTTTGCGTTACCGCTTTACCGTTCACAGAAACATCCGTAACGCCACCAATCGTCTTGCTTAACTTCGAAAGATTAAGCGTCGTGTTGCCACCTTTCGTTTCTACGTACGTTTCCGTCGTCGAAATTTCTTCCGTCGTCGCTACGATCAAATCGACTTCTTTTTCAATCGTGGAATACATTGCGCTCTTCACTACGATCGTATATCTGCCATTTTCTACGATTTGAAGCGATCTGCCCGTTGCAACAATGCCCGTGGTTTCTTCTTTCACGGAAACTACCGCGTCGAACAACGTCGTATCAACCGTAATCGTACTGTCTGCTGCGATCGTGCCGTCAAAAGCAACGTCGAATTGCGCAAGATTGTCTTGGAAATCGCTCATATTCATCGTTGTACCATTCCAAGGTTCACCAAACGTGCTGAAGTCTGCCTTTTGAATAAACTCTTGAACGGTGGTATAAGCAGCCGCTTCCAATTTCGTCGCATTCGAAGGTTTCACTTGGATCTTTTGCGAAGTTACGTAATATACTCCCGCGCCCGTTGCACCCGCGCCTTGCGAGTAGTTAAAACCTGAACCGCTTACCGCAAGCGTGGGTTGATCCGTAGAAGCAACAATAATTACGTTATTATATACCGTACCACTATAATCGTTACCTGCAAGCAAGGGTTGATTTTCTTTTGCGTTCTTAATGTAGCCAAGCACAAGTACGTTTTCAACCGTACCGCACAAACACTGACCCAACAAACCGATTTCGCCTTTCGCATCGGTTTCCGGTCTTTCCAAAACGATATTCACGAGTTGCAAGTTCTTCAAAGCGCCTTTTTCGTTGAAATTACCCAAGAAGCCCTGTGTCGTTCTCAAATTGGAAATCGTATAGCCTTGACCGTCGAACGTACAACGGAGCCACGCCCCCGTTTCCAATGCAAGCGTTTCGCCTTCCATGTCAATATCGTTTGCCAAAACGGTGTAACCGTATTGACCGTTATAGTTCGCGCCGAATGCGAGCAACTCCGCTTTCGTAGAAATTACGCGTTGATAGATAAAGCCTTGAAGTTCTACGTCTACCTTCGCGGTTTCAAACACGTAAGTTTGTTCACCTGCGGGAGCGTTCGTAAGCGTCAATACGTTGCCGTTGGTCGAGAATGTGATTTCCGCGCCGTTACACAATACTTTCGTGATATCGGAAACTTTAATATCGAGATCTTTACCCGTGAAATCGATTTCCGACGTGCCGGTATTCGCCGTCTTTTCTTCGCTAGCTTTTACTTTGAATTCTACGTCTTGCGCAACGAGTTCTTTTCCAACGGTAACCGTAATTTCCGTCGTATATTCCTTATTGCTATCCGCCGTGAATTTCGCCGTTACAACCGTTTCACCTGCAGCTACCGCTACAATTTTACCGTCTTCGACTTTCACAACGTCTTCGTCTTCTACGGTATAGCTGATCGTTTTATTAACCACCAAACCGTTTACCGTCGCTTTGAAACCCGCCAAACTGTATTGTGTTACGCTATCGCCGTTCAAGTTCGTCACCTTCAACGACAAAACGTTCATATCAATACCCGTTTCGATTGTACCAACTTCGATAACGTTTACAGTTACTTCCGCCGTAGCAAGCGTTTCGCCTTCATACGTAGCCGTTACGGTTACCTTTTGAGAACCTTCCTTAACTGCCGTAACTTTCCCTTCGGGTGTAACCGTAAGATATTCACCTTCGGACGCGTAGGTAATCGTTGCCAGCTCGAAAGCTTCATCGTTCAAAGTCAACGTTGCGTCAAGATCGTACGTATGACCAACAATAACGCTTACTGCGCTCATCGCATCGAACGTGGGTTTCAATTCACCACGCGCAATGGTAACCGCACACGTATCGGAATATTCGCCGACCGTTGCCGTAATCGTTACCGTACCTACTTTCAACGCGTGAACAACACCGTTTTCAACCGTTGCTACGCTCGCGTCGGACGTAGACCAAACTACGTCGCCCGTCAGTTCCGTCAACGAAGCCGTCAACGTGCTCTTTTCGAACAAATTCATGTTCAGCGTTTCGCTCGACAACGTAACCGCAGGTTCTACACTCGGTTCTACGCTGCTTGAAGAATCGGGTACGCTTGTATCAGGGATCGAGGACGATGAATTGTCGTCAGAGCCCGAACACGCCGTAATGCCGAATGCAAGAAGCATAGAACATACGCCAATGAGCCACTTTTTGCCTTTTAACATAATAATTCCTCCTTAATTTTTGTTTATTGTATTATGTTATTATATTTGCCTGACGGGGAAGGGTAACCCCGTCAGGTTTTTTCCTTTTTATCACAAATTCGCGAGATAATCCGCCATTGAACCGCCTTCGCTAACGCGATCTACCGTTAAACGAGTTACGTCATTGCTAAACGCTTCGATGAATGCTGCTCTTTCATATTCCGAGAACGTACCTTTATACAACTCTAATAAACCGTATCTAGGACCAATCGTTTCTCCCAGAATATCGTCTACTACCCATGCATAATAGGTGGGATCGGTAGTCTTATATTTTTCTGCTTCATCGATTGCGCTTTCCAACAGAGCAAGTTGATCTACGAAATATTGCTTGCTGTAATACTTTTCTTGCAATGCATTTTCCCAAATAGAACCGCCTCTGCCTTTAAAGCTATGACTGAACAGCTCCGTTCTCATATTCCAATAAACGGTTTCCATCGTATCGCTCATGTCTCTATACATGCTTTCGAAATAGTTATGGATCAATTCTTGCATATCCAAGTTTACGTTCCATTGCAACTTCGCATAAACGTAGTTTTTCAAGCTATCGAAGTTGGTCGACGTACGCAAGTTATAGTTGCCTTGTATGAACAAGGTATGCGCGTTGATCTTGTACAAGAATTTCATCATATCGGACATTGCGCCCCACGAATCGTACGGTACGAGATAGTTACCGAAATAGCAGTCGTACGTCCAAACCGCGAAGTTGCCCGAGCAAGCCGCCCACGAAAGGAAGGTGTTCTTCATCGCAATATTTGTCGGTGCGTTGATGCCCGAAATATAGTCCGCGCCGATCAACGCCATGAAGACTTGTACATTGGGACGTAATTTCACGTGTTCGTCAATTGCAACCCATTTTCCATCTACTTCTTTTGCAGGAGCTTTTTCCGACTTATGGTACGCGAGCATATCAAAGAATACTTCACGTCCGGGGAAATTTTCTTCAATCCACGGTTCCATTCTTTCCGCAACGTTATTGATGAAAATCATTTGCGTAGCCGCAGGCGTGCCGTATCTTTCAATCAAGTACGTACAAGAATCGCAACCGCACCATACGTTAACGTCCATTTGAGAAATACTCAAAATGTCGTGATCCGGATCGGCTGTTAACAAGTCCTTACACTTTTCAACTGCAGCCTGAATCATTGCTTCAAGCTTTTCGGGGATCGCCCCGTCGTTATCCAACATTGCCTCGTATTCTTCAACCTTACTGTGCGCCGTAAGACAAAGCTGTTGTCCGTCGTTGCTGTACCATTCGGGATAAGCTTCTTTCCACGTAGCAGGCGGCAAAATATCAAACGCACTGTGCGTCTTTGCGCCTTGAACGAAAATTTCGCTATCGTGGATCATACGCATACGGTCTCTACCGTAAGAGTTCATGAACGTTTCGCCGTACGGGGAAATTCTGTTCAGGAAATCAGGTTTTTCCTTAATGTCCAAATCGGGTAAAACTACGTCTTTTACGTTTTTATCCACCGTATAGTAAGCTGCGGTGAAATATTCGTAATTGAACAAGATATCCAACAAATCCAATGCGCCGTAGAACACGCCTTTATCGCCACCTGCGATGAAGATCGATTGACCTTTGGTTATAATTTCATAGCCTTGCGGTCCAACCGCATCGTAATCGATCGTAATCCCTGCGCTTTCCAAATAGCCCGTATCGCCAATGGAAATATATTTCGCCGTATCGGAATAAGCAACGCTGTCGTCTTTTAAGCTTAAGAACTGCACGCCCGTTGCTTCCGATGCAACCATATTGATTTCCGCTGCTGCCTTACCGTCGTACATCGTAGGGTTATTAGCAAGCACGATTTTATATTCCGTTGCGCCACCGTTAAAGAGTTTATATTCCGTCGAGCCGATAGAACGTTCGTGAATCGTACCGACTACGTCGGGTTCTGGTTCTACGTGGTCTACATACGTACCGTCAGGAGTAACGACGTTCTTATCCGGTCCGTCGCCGTTCCCATTATCGCCGGAAGTCGAGCTGTTGTTTGTGCTGCTATTGCCCGCACCCGCATTGTCGTCGTCCTTTTTCGAGCAACCAACTACGGAAGACACGGCAAGGATCGCCATCAACATTAATGAAAAAATTCTAATTTTCTTTTTCATATTTACGACTCCGTTACCATTACTGTATA
>JAFVRU010000008.1 GCA_017504065.1 Clostridia bacterium | reverse complement strand
CGTGTAAGTAGCAGAAACGCCGTTCGGCAAATTCGTTGCTTCGATAGAGTGCGCTTGCCCGTTGTAGGTCACGGTTTTGTCCGTAAACTCAACCGCGCTCATATCGTAAACCGCTTTATTGATAGTCAGCGTTGCCGTCAGTTCAACGGGATTATAGTTTGCAAGGGTAACGGTTGCCTTGACGGTGTATTCACCAGCGTTCGTGTAGCTTGTTGCCTTATCGTAAGACACTTGCGCGCCCGTAGGCAAACCTGCAACGGCAAGCGTTTTTGCCGTTCCGTCGTAGGTTGTCGTCACGTCGTCGAACGTTACGCCCGAAAACTCGTGATTTTTAAGCGTTACCGTCCACGAACAAGTCACGCTTTCATAACTCACCGTAAGCGAGTGCGTGCCGACGGTGGAAAGCTTGGCATTATCGTCCGCGGATAAGTTATCCGCAGTCAAAGTTGCCGTTTTTGTGGAATTATCGCTATACGTTGCCGTGATGGTGTAGTCCGCATAATCAAATTCGTCGATAAAAACTTCCGTTTCGCCCGAAACACTGATACTTTCCAGCGTGGGCGCGGGCTTTTCATCTTTACCGCAAGCCGTAAAGAATGCCGTGAATAAGCACAGACAAAGCCCAAGTAGTATTGATATGTAAAGTTTTCCTTTTCTCATAGGAATACCTCCGTTTTCGTGTAAATAAAAAAGTGCCGCTTACCAAACGATAAACGACACTGCAAAGTGCCTTATCGCTTAGCTGCGACACTAACTCAAAAAATAACCCATAGTGAAAGGTTTTTATGTAAACGCGAAAAAGGTACACTTTACCGAAAGTATACTTACACTATGAATTATTAAGTTAGGTCGCAAGTATATTTTAGCATATTTTGCCTTTTTCGTCAATAGTTTTTTTATAGGTTTTCTTATATGCATAAGAAAAAGTGGAACGGGCAAGCCCACCCTCCCCCGAATAGATAGCCCCAAGCCCCAAAGGGAATTTTGCCCCAAAAGAAGCCCCTTGCGGGGCATTACACCCCACCCAGATACGAAACGAACGGGAATTTTATGTGATTTTTTCCACTTTTCCCACTTCGTCCACCGTTTAAGTATATTCGCCTGTAAGGGATAGGGTGCGCATTATTCCACTTTGCCCACTTTACCCACCGTTTGGATATATTCGCCTGTGTGTTAGGGATTGCAGAAAAGCTCTTTACTGAACGTCTTGGGGTAGTCTTGTTTTGCCACCAACCGTT
This sequence comes from Clostridia bacterium, assembly GCA_017504065.1. GTDB lineage: Bacteria > Bacillota > Clostridia > Christensenellales > Borkfalkiaceae > Scatosoma. The sequence continues at coordinate 3,484 of JAFVRU010000008.1, read as the reverse complement.
TTTCCCGTTTGAAAACGTAGGAAAAACCCCTAAACGCCATACTTTTCAGTAAGCATTTAGGGGTTGTCGGTGGTGTACCCGCTGAGGCTCGAACTCAGAATCGACAGCGTCGGAGGCTGTTATGTTATCCAATTACACTACGAGTACGTATTCAGTTGATTTTGGCTTTTCGCAACCCTTAACTTCAAGGGTGGCAATTTTTCTCTTTACAGAACTTCTTGGGGTGGTCTGTAATTCCGATTTTCAAATTTTAAGCTTTTGAATTAGGAATTTCCTGCACTTTGCCTTATTAAGCAAGCTCGTGTTATGGGTACGGTTCGGCTCGAGGTTGGGGCTCGAACCCAAACTCGACGGCGTCGGAGGCCGTAATGTTATCCAATTACACTACGAGTACATATTCATTTTTCTCGAACCACAAGGCTTCGCTTTCAGCAAAAGAAATTTTTGCAAATTTCCGACAACTTCGTAGATCGCAATCTTATCCAATTACACTACGAATACCGCTTTTTTTATTTTTTTCTTACGTTCTTTTCAAAAAGCATATCTATTTTACTATTTTTTGCTTCCATTTTGCAAGCGTTTATGGTATACTATTTTCAAATTCAAAGAATTTTTTTTCGAAATCCCGTCGTTTTTTCGGGTTTTCAGGAAATCGGAGTGATTTTATGTCGAAAACAGTCGTTATCGGAATGAGCGGCGGAGTGGATAGTTCGGTTGCCGCTCTGCTTTTAAAGGAGCAAGGCTATAACGTCATCGGGCTCTTTATGCAAAATTGGGAAGAAACCGACGAGAACGGATGTTGCACCGCCGAAGACGATTACGCCGACGTCCGCCGCGTTTGTTCGGTGCTCGATATCCCCTATTATACCGTCAATTTCGCCAAAGAATATATGGATCGAGTCTTTTCCTATTTCCTTGCCGAGTACAAGGCGGGCAGAACCCCCAATCCCGACGTGCTTTGTAACCGAGAAATCAAATTCGGACCGTTTTTGGAAGAAGCCAAAAAGCTCGGCGCGGATTATATCGCTACAGGGCATTACTGCAAAATTTCCCATCAAAACGGCGTACACTACTTGCAAAAAGCTAAAGATCAAAATAAGGATCAAACGTATTTTTTGAACCAACTCTCGCAAGCGCAACTTGCCGACGTTTTATTCCCTTTGCAAGATATGGAAAAGCCCGAAATCCGAAAAATTGCTTTGGAAAACGGGCTTGCAACCGCGAAGAAAAAGGACTCCACGGGCATTTGTTTTATCGGGGAACGGAATTTTAGAAAGTTCTTGAGCTCGTACCTGCCTGCTTCAAAAGGCAAAATTTTCGATCTTTCCGGCAAACAGGTTGGCGAGCATTGCGGGCTAATGTACTACACGCTCGGACAGCGTCGGGGCTTGGATCTCGGCGGGATCAAGGGCGAAGAAGAACAGGGCAGATGGTTCGTCGTAAAAAAAGATTTGCAAAACAACGTATTGTACGTTTCCCACGGCGACGAAACGCCGCTCTATTCCAAATCCTGCGAAGTTTCGGGCTTTAATTGGATTCCGTTCGCTCCACAAAAAACGGAGTTTGCCTGCAAAGCAAAATTCCGTTATCGGCAACCCGATCAGGACGTTACCGTCAAAGTCAAACCCGACGGCGGACTGCATATCGAATTTGCCGAACCGCAACGCGCCGTTACCGAAGGACAATACGCCGTATTATACGACGGAGAGAACTGCTTGGGCGGCGGCGTCATTGAAAGCGCGGAATATTAAAAAACGCCGTTACGGCGTTTTTTCTTTTTTATTTCAAAATGTTGATAGACTCTATCAAAAACAATCTCTTGATTTTTAGTCGAATCTTTCCAAAATCTCTTGTACTCTTATTTCGGGAAGAATCGCCGCTTTTCCACTTCCATACCATCTAAGTTTTTGATGAAACTTATCTAAAGGAAACTTCCCCAATATGGAAGTTTCTTGCCTATAGTTGAACTCGATAATTGCATTTCCACCCAAACTTATTACCTGTTCCAACAATTGATCCTTAACACAATCCAGGCTCTCGAATTGCGTAGAAAGCGAACATTTAGATTTGTATACCACTTCCCCTAAAATTTTAGCCGACGGCTCACGACCTTCGACAACAATAATACCCTTGTAAATAGAAATACGCGCCATTACTATATATCTTTCCTAAAATAACGTTTCTAGTCCCGCTTGTTTTATTTTCAATCTTTTACATATATTATATACTAACCAACGGTTAGACATCAAGCATTTTCTAACCAATAGTTATATAATATTTATATGGAAAACGATTTTATCAAACAACGTTTGGGCGAAGAAATAAAAAACAGCGGTTTATCCACCGTTGAAATTGCAAAACGCATAGGCGTTTCCCCCGAAATGATCACGCAATACCGAACTACAAAGAAATTGCCGAAACTCGATACGTTTGCAAAACTTTGCAAGGAACTCGATTTAGATGCGAATTATATTTTAGGAATTGAAGAACGCTAAAAGCATTCGGTTTATTTATGCCGAATGCTTTCTCTTTATAAATTCAATAGCACGATTGCCCCGACGCCTAAAATCAAACCGATGATTTTCCATACTGTTACCCGCTCTTTGAAGAAGCAAAAGCCGAACAGTACCGTCAAAACAAATCCGCCGCCCGATTGTACGGGATACAATACCGCTCCGTCAATCCGTGTAGACAAGTAGGTCGCGAGCATATTCGTTCCCGCATTCCCCGCCGTTTGTAGCGTGAGCGCCCCCACGTGATTTTTTAAATCGGTAAAGTCTTGCCTAATCCCCTTTTGTTTGCAACCCACGATTGCGTACGTCAAAGAAGAAATCAGGCAAATAAACACGTAACAAAGGGATATAAACGCAAACGCGTCTTCCCCGCCCGCTTTTGTTTGACGGACTTTCAATAAAATTGCGCCGCCGCTATTCGCAAACATAATAAAAATCCCCAACAAAATCCAGAGCCGATGATACGGCTTTTTTTCTTGCTTTTCGTGATTCTGGATTCGCTCAGGCAAAGACAAACAAGTCAATGCGACGAGCATACAAGCCACGCCCGTTCGACTCAACCAACCGAACGGCTCGTCATAAACAAATACTCCGAACAAAACGGTAAATACGAGCCCCGCGCTAGAAAACAGCGCTACGCCCGCTACAGGCCCGAGTTCGTACGCCTTATAGCAACAAAGCGTGCAAACGAAATAAATGCACGCGTAAGCGACGGAATAGGGCAACATGTCCGCGCGATACCATTCCCCTTTCAAGCTTGCGACGAGTAGGGAAATCGCCGCGGCAGTTCCCGTACAAACCGCAACCGCCAAAATCCGACCCTTGCCCGTATTATGATTAAGTTTTAAGCCGAGCTGGTTACACAGCAAAAATACGGCGGTAAAAATTGCTAAAAACTGCATTTTGAATGATTAAAACAGCGGATTGTTCCGCCGTTTTCTCCTTTAATCCAACATATTTTCCAAAATCTT
>JAFVRU010000058.1 GCA_017504065.1 Clostridia bacterium | reverse complement strand
TGTTTAGTATAGAAAAAGCGATAGAAGCTGGTTATGACGAAATTTATACAGAATCTCAAAGCATTATTGATAAAAAAATAGCAGCTCTAAATAAAGAAATACAAGTACGTGCCCAAAATGAAGCTCAAAGAGCATATCCGCGCGATTGCGGCGGACTTGTATTTGGGCGAGAAAAATTTTTTGGCGACGTCTGCGGAGACGGGCTATGGCAAAAACGACGTTTTGGATAAAATCCGTGTCGTTATCGATATGGCAAACCTCGCCGCAACGCAAACGGACGGCGTGGACGATACGGACGATATTGCTGACACGGACGATACGGACGCCTCGGACGACGAATAATCAACGAACAGACGTATCATTATATATAATGTAAAAGCGACTTTGCATCATTTTGCAAAAGCCGCTTTTTTCATTGTTTCACGTTTAAAAATCTATTACAAATATTCCTTCCATTTCTTTTCAAACTGCTCTTCCGCCGTAATCATTTCATTGAGCAGCTCTAAAATCGCGTCGTTGCCGTCCACGGGCACTTCGCTCGCCGACGTGCGCAACGCCGTGATTCCCATCACCGTCCCTTGCACCATCATATCCGCAATGTGCGAACGCGAATTGTCCGTCATCGTGCTCATCTTAATCGAGCCCCACATCATTGCCTTTTTCATAGGATTTGGCTCTTTCAGCTCCAAGCCCATGTCCTTAGCGAGCATAGCCGCTTTTGCCGAAAACCGCTCGTATTCCTCGTGCTGAGAAGTAAGCTCGCGCTTGATTTCCTCGTCGTCCACCTCGGGCAAAATGTTTGAAATGGATTGCAGGGCGAGCTGCGCGTTGCGATAAATCTCCGCCAAAGCCTCTTCCGTTTTCTTTTTTGCTGTTTGTTCCATATTTTTCACTCTCCTTATCCCCATTGTGGACGGTTTGCGCCTATTTCATACGATTTTTTGCCAATATCTTGATAAAAATAAGAAAAAACGCGCAAAAATGCTTGACGGATAGAAAAAAAATATGGTATAGTAATACTCGAGCCGATAGAAACGGGCTTTTTTAAGACGCAATTTTTTAGGATTTTCCCAAAAAAGCGCGCGCCTTGGAAATTCTTCGAGACTGGAAAGAGGAGGTAAAAATTTTTATGTACGCTATTATCGATAACGGAAACAAGCAGTACAAAGTGTCGGAAGGCGACGTTGTTAAAGTTGAAAAACTCGCAGCAGCAGAAGGCGAATCCGTATCTTTCAAAGTGCTGATGGTTGCCGACGAAAACGGTATCAAAACGGGCGCGGAAGTTGCGTCTGCGAAAGTTACCGCTACGGTCGTAAAGCAGGACAAAGCGAAGAAGATCATCGTTTTCAAATACAAAGCGAAGAAGAACGAACGTAAGAAGCAAGGGCACAGACAACCCTTCACGGCAGTTAAGATCGAAAAAATCGAACTTTAATTGCAAGGCGACCGTAGTACGGTCAAAAGAAATTTGAAATTTAAGGAGAGATAAAAATGATTTTCATCAGTTTATTCGCTCATAAAAAAGGTACCGGCTCGTCCCACAACGGTAGAGACAGCGAAGCGAAACATCTTGGTACGAAGCGCAGCGACGGTCAATCGGTTGTTGCAGGGAACATTCTCGTTCGTCAACGCGGCACGAAGATTCACCCGGGCGCAAACGTAGGGATCGGCAAAGACGATACGTTGTTCGCGCTTGTTGACGGCGTCGTTCGGTATGAAAGAATGGGCAAAGATAAGAAAAAGGCAAGCGTTTATCCCGTAGTAGCGGAAGCAAAATAAGACAAACGCAAAATAAGCAAAAATCCCGATTACTCGCGTAGTCGGGTTTTTTATTTTACTTTTTCGGAAAAACAGAGTATACTATTATAGGAAAGGAGTAAGACGTATGCAGGAAAACGCACAACAACCGCAAAAAAATCCGTGGCTCGGCGTCGTGTATATCGTCGTTTCGGCGCTGTTTTATTCCTTAATGAGCTTATTTGTGCGGCTTGCAGGGGATTTGCCCGTGTTTCAAAAATCCTTTTTCCGAAATCTCGTCGCGGCGTTCGTCGGGCTTGGAATTTTGATCAAAAGCCGTTCCTTGAAAATGCAAAAGGGGAGTTTGCCGTCCCTGCTCGCGCGGTCGGTTGCGGGCACGGTGGGGATTTTGTGCAACTTCTATGCCATCGACCGTATGAACATTTCCGACGCGTCCATTTTAAATAAACTCGCTCCCTTTTTCTCCATCGTATTTTCCGTATTTTTATTGCGGGAAAAGGCGAGCGTAAAAGATTGGGTTTTGGTCGCGGTGGCGTTTTCAGGAGCGTTGTTCGTCGTCAAACCGTCCTTTGATTTTAACAAAAGCTTGCCCGCCGCGTTGGGCGTGCTCGGCGGATTGGGCGCGGGATTGGCGTATACGTTCGTTCGAAAACTCGGCAAACGTGGGGAGCGCAACGCGATGATCGTGTTCTTTTTCTCGACGTTTTCCTGTTTGGCGATGCTGCCGTTTGTAATTTGGCAGTACGAACCGATGACTTGGGCGCAGCTTGGGTTTTTGCTTTTGGCGGGCTGCGCGGCGAGCGGCGCGCAACTCTCCGTAACCGCCGCGTATACGTACGCGCCCGCGAAAGAAATTTCCGTATACGATTATTCCCAAGTCCTGTTTGCGGCGATCTGGGGCGCATGTTTTCTCGGGGAATTCCCCGATTGGTTTAGCGTGCTCGGCTATGTAATCATCATCGGCGCGGCGATTTTTAAAGCGGTATTCGCGCATAAAGAAAAATTGGTAAAAACGAAAGAAGAAAGGGGGCAGGTATGAGATTATCGCCTATCAACGTCGGCAAGATCACGCTAAAAAACAACGTATTTTTAGCGCCGCTTGCAGGGTATACGAATTATGCGTTCCGTCGGCTTTGCTCGTCGTACGGCGCGGGGCTTTGCTATACCGAAATGGTCAGCGCCAAGGGTTTGAAATACGGCAGCGAGAACACGAAAGAGTTACTATATACGGACTCCGACGAAGGGCTTGTCGCGGCGCAAATTTTCGGGAGTGAGCCGTCCACGATGCGATTGGCGTGCGAGCACGAGAGTTTTGCTCCGTTCCCGATCGTCGATATCAATATGGGCTGTCCCGTTCCCAAGATCTATAAAAACGGCGAAGGCAGTGCGTTACTCGAAAATCCCGCGCTTGCGGAAAAGATCGTGCAGGAATGCGTGAAAAGCGGAAAGACGGTAACGGTGAAATTCCGTATCGGAATTACGGCGGACAAGCTGATCACGCGGGAGTTTGCCAAGCGCATGGAAGGCGCGGGCGCGAGCCTAATCACGATCCACGGCAGGACGAAAGACAAGGTGTATGCAGGCGAAGTAAATTACGGCGAGATTGCGGCGGCGAAAGCGGCGGTAAAGATTCCCGTGATCGCCAACGGCGGCGTGTTTTCACAATCGGACGCGGACAAGCTGATGAACGAAACGGGCGCGGACGGAGTCATGGTCGCGCGGGCGGCGCTCTTTCAGCCGCAAATCTTCTGCGAGTTGACGGGCTCGCCGCAAGAGAGCAAGCTTGCGATGTTCGAAAAACATTTCGAATGGACGAGAAAGACTTGCGACGAACGGTTCACGACGGTATTCATGCGGAAAATGGGGGTGTTTTACGTGAAAGGCGAGCGGGGCGCGGCGGCGTATAAGGAACGGTTTTTCAACGCGCAGACCCCCGACGAAGTGTTGGCGGTGGCGCGAGAAATTTGGCAATAACAAGACCAAGTCTTGACTAAGTCTTTCTATCTTTCGGTGTCGGTAGAGTGTTACTCGTTCGTTTCCCTTTTTGTCATCACGAGTGAACGCAAGGTAATGCCTTGACTAAGTCTTTCTATCTTTCTTGAGTGGAAAGGTGTAACGTATTCGTTCCCTTTTTTGTCATCACGAGTGAACGCAAGACCAAGTCTTGACTAAGTCTTTCTATCTTTCGGTGCTGTTAGCGTGTCGCTTGGTCGTTATCCAAATTGTCATCGCGAAAAGCAAAGCGACGAAGAAATCTATGCGAATAAGAGATTGCCACGCCCAACGGCTCGCAATGACAAGGGACGAGATTGCACGCAAGACAATTTTAAAGCATCGGTATAAAAACGAGCCGAAAAACGCGAGCGGGAACACCGCTCGCGTTGTCTTTCAAGGACGGGAATTGTTTGCGAAATAGACGGCAAAACGGGGCGATTTCGGCAAAAAGAGAAAGAATTTCTTGTTTCCGACCTGTTGGACGAAAAAAATTTGCTTCAAACACTATACTTTTTTGAAAAAATGTGGTATAATGTAAAGGAAAAATAACGATTTTCCCTTTTTATATAAAAAAGGGAAAGCGGCAACGGGAGTAAAACTTATGGCTGAAAGAGTAGAAGGCGAATACGGCGCCGAGCAGATCCAAGTATTGGACGGGTTGGAACACATCAGAAAACGTCCCGGTATGTATATTTCGTCTACGGACGCGAAGGGGTTGCACCACTTGGTTCACGAAGTCGTGGACAACTCCATCGACGAAGCGTTGGCGGGGTATTGTACGCATATCGAAGTAACGATCAACGACGACGGGAGCTGTACGGTACGGGACAACGGACGGGGTATCCCCACGGACATTCACCCGAAAGAAGGCATTTCCACGCTGGAAGTCGTATTTACGAAAGTCAACGCGGGCGGGAAGTTCGGCGGGGACTCCGGTTACAAAGTATCGAGCGGCTTGCACGGCGTCGGCGTCAAGGCGGTAAACGCGCTTTCGGAATGGTTGGAAGCGGAAGTTTATCAAAACGGACACGTATACAAGCAAGTCTATAATCGCGGCGTGCCCCAAAGAAGCGTACAAATCGTCGGGGATACGCAGGAAACGGGTACGAAAGTCGTCTTTATGCCCGACGCGGAAATTTTTGAAACGACGATTTTTAACTACGACACGTTAAAGGGTCGTTTGCGTGAGTTGGCGTACTTGAACAAGGGGCTTCGGATTACCTTGGAAGACGCGCGTACGGGGCAGGAACAAAAGGACTCTTTCTGCTATGAAGGGGGGATTTGTTCGTTCGTTGAAGAACTCAACAAGAACCGTGAAGAACTCTTGTTCCCCGCGCCCGTGTATTTCGAAGAACAGGACGGGGATACCGTTTGCGAAGTTGCGATTCAATACAACGAATCGTACAACGAAGTCATTTACAGCTATGCAAACAACGTCAACACCATCGACGGCGGTACGCACGTGGAAGGTTTGAAGATGGCGCTCACGAAAGTCATCAACGACGCAGGGAAAAAGCTGAATATTTTGAAAGATAGCGACAAACTCACGGGCGAAGACGTTCGGGAAGGGGTTACGGCGGTCGTTTCCGTCAAGCTCATCAACGCGCAGTTCGAATCGCAAACTAAGGACAAGCTGAACAACAGCACTATTCGTCCGTTCGTGAATAAATGCGTTACCGAGCACATGGCGACGTTCTTGGAAGAAAACCCGTCGATTGCAAAAGAGTTGGTTTTACGTTGTATTACGGCGCAAAAAGCGCGCGACGCGGCGAGAAGCGCGAGAGAATTGACGAGAAGAAAGGGGGTTTTGGGCTCGACCACGTTGCCCGGGAAGCTTGCCGACTGTTCCGACCGTCGCAGCGAGCTTTGCGAAATCTATATCGTCGAAGGGGATTCGGCAGGCGGTACGGCAAAGCAAGGTAGAGATCGGCGTTTCCAAGCGATTTTGCCCTTGCGCGGTAAGATTTTGAACGTAGAAAAAGTACGGCTCAACCGCGTGCTCGAAAACGAAGAAATCAAATCCATGATCACGGCGTTCGGCTGCGGGATTTTGGACGATTTCGACGAAAGCAAGCTCCGCTACGACCGTATTATTTCCATGACCGACGCCGACGTAGACGGCGCGCATATCCGTATTCTTTTGTATACGTTCCTGTTCCGCTATATGCGGCCGTTGATCGAACACGGGCACGTATATTCCGCGAAACCGCCCCTTTACAAGGCTACGTATAAAGGCAACGTCGATTATTTGTATTCCGAAGAAGAAAAGCTCGAATACGATAAGAATGCGCCCGGGAAAGTGGACTACCAACGCTATAAAGGCTTGGGCGAAATGAGTAAGGAACAGCTTTGGGATACGACGATGAATCCCGCGACGAGAACGCTCGTCCGCGTAACGATGAAAGACGCGGCGGAAGCGGACCAAATGTTTACGATGTTGATGGGCGAAAACCCCGAACTGCGTAGAAAGTTTATCGAAGAAAACGCGTCGCTCGTAACCGATTTGGATATTTAAGAAAAGGCAGGAGATCAGGAAAATGGCTAAAAAAGAAACGAGTCCCGAATTGACCGAAGAATTTAAGAAAACATTACAGATGACGAAAATGCTCGACGTCGAAGTCGACGACGAGTTAAAACGGTCGTTCATCGCGTACGCAATGGCGGTAAATAAATCCCGCGCAATCCCTGACGTACGCGACGGGTTGAAGCCCGTACACAGACGGATTTTATACTCCATGCACGAAATGGGGTTGTACAACGATAAGGCGTACCGTAAATGCGCCCGTATCGTCGGGGACTGTATGGGTAAATTCCACCCCCACGGCGACAGCTCCGTATACGACGCGCTCGTTCGGTTGGCGCAGGAATTCACGATCAGCTTCCCGCTGGTAGACGGACACGGGAACTTCGGTTCGGTGGACGGCGACCCTGCGGCGGCTATGCGTTACACGGAAGCGCGTTTGACGAAATTGGCGGCGGAAATGCTCCGTGATTTGGAAAAGGAAACGGTGGACTTTATCCCCAACTTCGACGGGAGCGAAGAAGAACCGACCGTATTGCCCGCAAGATATCCCAACTTGCTGGTCAACGGCGCGGACGGGATCGCCGTCGGTATGGCGACGAATATTCCCCCGCACAACCTTGCGGAAGTCATCGACGGTACGATCGCGATGATCGACAACCCCGAAATTACGGTGGACGAGCTGATGGAATATATCCCCGCGCCCGATTTCCCTACGGGCGGCTTGATTATGGGCAGAAGCGGTATCCGCCAAGCTTATCGGACGGGACAAGGGAATATCCGTATCCGTTCCCGCTGCGAAATTGAAGAATACGGCACGGGCGGGAATACCCGTTCGCGGATCGTGGTAACGGAAATCCCCTACCAAGTCAACAAAGCGCAGCTCATTAAGACGATTGCGGACATGGTCAACGACAAGCGTTTGGAAGGCATTTCCGACATTCGCGACGAATCCGACCGCGACGGTATGCGAATCGTGATCGAATGTAAGAAAGAAGCGAACGCGCAAGTTGTACTCAATACCTTGTATAAAAAGACCAAATTGCAAATTTCGGACGGGATTATCCTGCTCGCGCTCGTGGAAAACGGTACAGAGCCGAGAAATCTCAACTTGCGTGAAGTTTTGTATTATTATTTGGAACACCAAAAGGAAGTCATCGTACGCCGTACCCGTTACGACTTGAACAAGACGGAAGAACGCGCGCACATCATCGCAGGGCTCGTGCTCGCGCTTGCGAACGTGGACGAAGTCATTCGGATTATCAAAGCTTCGGCGGATAAGAACGCGGCGATCGAAGGCTTGACTTCGGCGTTTGAATTGGACGAAAAACAAGCGAACGCGATTTTGGAAATGCGGTTGCAAAGATTGACGTCGTTGGAAGTCGAAAAACTCAAGGACGAGTTGGCTGCGTTGCAAGCGACGATCGCAGATTTGAAAGATATTTTGGCGAACGAATGGCGCGCTATGGAAATTATTCGCCAAGACCTTACGGAAATCAAATCCAAGTACCCGTCGCCGAGAAAATCGGAAATTTCCGTCGATTACGGCAACATCGACGACGAAGATCTCATTGATCGCGAAGACGTCGTAATTTCGCTCACGCATTCGGGCTATATCAAGCGTTTGCCCGTTGCGGAATACAAGGCGCAAGGTCGGGGCGGCAGGGGAATCACCGCGCACCGTCCGAAAGACGAAGACTACGTCGAGAAGATGTTCGTTTGCTGCACGCACGATCCCATTTTGCTTTTCTCGTCGAAAGGCAAAGTGTATTCGATTAAGGGCTATGAAATTCCCGAAGCCAACCGCACGGCGCGGGGTAGAGCCGTCGTCAATATCGTACAGCTCGATCCCGGTGAAAAGATCGAAACGGTACTCCCCGTATTAGAAAACGGCGTAGGGTATCTCACGATGGCAACCGAACGCGGCTTGATCAAGAAAACGGCGACGTCGGAGTTTGCGAGAATCCCCAAGAACGGGAAAATCGCGATCAAACTCCAAGAAGACGACCGCTTGATCTCCGTACAGTTCACAACGGGCGAAGACGAAATCCTGATCGCTTCGCGGGCAGGGAAATGTATACGGTTCGCGGAAACGGACGTACGGGCTACGGGTCGCGGAACGCAAGGCGTTAAGGCGATCACGCTCGTAAAAGACGATATCGTCGTGGATATGATGATCGTAGACAAGACGCAGGACATCTTCACGTTGACGGCAGGCGGCTACGGAAAACGTTCGAGCATTGACGACTACCGTTTGCAAAGCCGCGGCGGTAAGGGTATCAAAGCGGGTATCTTCAACGAAAAGACGGGTGAGCTCGTGAATATGAAGCTCGTTACGGACGAAAACGATATCATGATCATTACGACGGGCGGCACGATTATCCGTATGCACGCGGACACGATCAGTCGGATCGGTAGAAGCACGCGCGGCGTACGCGTAATGAACGTCAAAGACAGCTTGGTTGCGACGGTCGATATTACCGAACGCGACGACGAAGCGGAAACGCAAGCTCCTGAAGAAACGGCGGCGGATTTGAGCCCCGAAGACTTGATCGGGGAAACGGAAGTAGAAGAAGTGGAAGAAACGGTGGTTTTGGACGATGAACCCGAAGAAACCGCAACGGACGATACGGAAGCATAAGCCGTAGCATACAAAAGAAAAACAAAAGACAAAATCCCCGCTTGCGGTGTTCCGCAAGCGGGGATAAGTTTTTATAAAGTGATTGGTTATTGTTCGTCGGCGGGATTGATCATATCAAAGAACCGTATCAAGAAACCCGAGATCGGGAAACTTGCTTGGACGATAATAACGATCAGCAGGATTTGCGCTAACGAGAAGTCTACCTTCTTCCAGCCTTCGAATACGATCTCGCCCAAAATCGGCACGGAAATTACGATCGTACAAAGGAACGCCGAAAGAATAAACAGGCAGGCGCGTACGATATTAAACGGTTGACAGATCCGATACAGCATGACAAGCCCCGAGAACGTCAAGGCGATCATCATAAGCGCTTGGTATTCCAAGGAATCGTCGCCCGTCGGGGTTCTAAACCCGAACGTATCCGAAAGGGAAGTTCTGTGCACGACGTAGAGCGCGATGATCCCGATCGCCATTGTCAGCGCGCCGGGAATGGCTCGGCTTAGTACGTACGGGATAAATTTGCCCTTGACCCGTTCGGTATTCGGTTGCAACGAGAGTACGAACGACGGGATTGCGCTGATGAAGATTTCGAACATCATCATGTTATTGGTCGTAAAGAAATACGTGCTGCCGATCGAAATACAGGTAACCGCCAAAATCAACGTCAACAGCGTTTTCATGATATAGAGCGCGGACGAATCCTTGATGTTGTTGATGACTCGTCTACCTTCGTTTACGATCTTGGGCATAGAACCGAAATTATTGTCCTGTAAAACCAAGTTGGAAACGTTTCTCGCCGCTTCGCTCCCCGAAGCTACGGACACGGCGCAATCGGCTTCTTTCATTGCCAAAATATCGTTGACTCCGTCGCCCGTCATCGCGACCGTATTCCCCGCTTTCTTGATCGAGCGGATTAAGAGCGCTTTCTGCTCGGGGGTTACCCGTCCGAATACGGTGTATTGGTTCGCCGCGTTCTCGACTTCCAGATCGGACAAGCCTTCCAAGGAAATGAATTGCGCTGCATTTTTGATGCCCGCACGTCTTGCGACTTCGGAAACGGTAACGGGGTTATCGCCCGAAATGACTTTTACCGCAACGTCGTTTTCTTTGAACCACTTGATCGTATCGATCGCGTCGGGACGGATATTATCCGACAACGTAATGATCGCGACTGCGCGCGGCGCGGAAGGCGGTTTGTCGCCTTGGATTTGTCCCGTGGAGTGCGCCAACACCAAGACTCGCAAGCCCATTTGCGCGTACTGCTTGACGATTTTATCGATTCGCGACGGCACAGGGCGGAGTACGAACTCCGGCGCGCCCATAATAAACGTGCCCACGTCTTCGAACGTAACGGCGGAGAGCTTTCTCGCCGACGAGAAAGGGAGTGTCGCGATCGGTTGCAGCGCGGACGAGTGTCCGAAGCGTTCGTATAACGCGATCGAAGTTTGGTTATTATCGTTGAGCGACGCAAGCATCGAGCCCAAAATGTCGTCGATACCGTATTCCGTCGTAGCGTTGAGCAGGATACAATCGCTGACTTTCATTCTGCCGTCGGTGATCGTACCCGTCTTATCCAAGCACAATACGTTGACCCGCGCGAGCATTTCAAGCGAGTACATATCTTGTACGAGCGTGTTATATTTCGCGAGTCGAATCATACCCAACGACAGCGCGACCGTGGTGAGCAGCAACAAGCCCGACGGGATCATACCGATGACGACCGAACAGGTCTTTTGAATGGTTTCGTTGAGTACGCCGTCGCCTTGGAGCAAGTTCTTCCAGAACCCGCCGCGATCGGCGAGCGCCGACCAAGCCCCGCTGCCGCCGATAGAGCGGTAGTTGGTAAAGAACATAAAGATCGCTACGGGCACGATCAAAAGCCCGATGACCTTGATAAACAGCGTGATCGAATTCATGATTTCGGAATTCGGGCGTTTGTATTTCTTCGCCCGCGCCGTCAGTTTGCTGATGTACGTATCGTCGGCGATTTTATCAACGCGCGCCGCGATTTGACCGCTTGCCACGAACGAGCCTGCAAACAGCTCGTCGCCGTCGTCCTTTTTGACGGGTACGGATTCCCCTGTGAGCAGGGATTCGTTGAACTCCGCCATACCGTCCATAGCGATACAGTCGGCGGGGACTTGTTGTCCTGCGGAAAGGACGAGAATGTCGTCCACGACGATTTCTTCGACGGGGATTTCCGTCTTTTCTCCGCCGCGAATGACTTTTGCCGTCGGCGACGAGAGAATGGAGAGCTTATCGATCTTGCGTTTCGCGCGGATTTCCTGTACGATACTCACCAAGATATTGCAAAGGAAAATCGCGACGAACGAGAATTGCGAAATCGGCGCGCGCGCCAACAGCAAAGCAACTGCCGCGAGCAAACACAACAGGTTGAAGAACGTACAAATGTTCCCGATGAAAATACTGCGATAGGTTTTCGAGTATTTTTTGCCCGTTTTATTGACGAGCCCTTGTTCGATGCGTTCTTCCACTTGCGCTTTGGACAGACCTTCGCTCGCAAGCGCGTGAAACCGCTGTACGTCCGCTACGGGGACGGCGGTTTTCTTTTTCTTCTTTTCTTTCTTTTTCGGGAAAAGGGCGGAGAATCGGCGGGAGCTTTTTTCCGCTTCCGAAACGTACTCCTTTTCCGTGTTGGTTTCTTTTTTCATGACTATCATTTACTCCAAGTGTTTTTATTATATCATAGGAATGTGAAAATTACAAGTTTTTTTCGGAATTTTTATAGGAAATCAGGTTTATTCGTTTACATTTAATTGATTTTAAGGGCAAAAAGTTGTATAATGGTAAAAACAAAAACAAAACGTTGGAGAAAAAGACCATGATCGATATCAATCTTATCCGTACGAATCCGGAACTTGTCAAAGAGAATATCAAGAAAAAATTCCAAGACCATAAATTGCCGCTTGTGGACAAGGCGTTGGAACTCGACGCGAAACGTCGGGCGTTGATCGCGGAAGGCGACGCGCTCCGTTCGGCGCGGAATACGCTGTCCAAAAAGGTCGGCGAATATATGAAAGCGGGCAACCGTGAAGAAGCCGAAAAGGTGAAAGCGCAGGTCAAAGCCGACGCGGAACGTTTGCTTGCGATCGAAAAGGAAAACGAAGAAGTGGACGCGGCGCTTAAAAAGACGATGATGACGATTCCGAATATCATCGCAGACGACGTGCCCATCGGCAAAGACGATTCCGAAAACGTGGAATTAAAGCGGTTCGGCGAAGCGGTCGTGCCCGAATTCGAAGTGCCGTATCATTTGGACATTTTGGAAAAACTCGACGGGATCGACGTAGATTCCGCGCGTCGTACTTCGGGGCAAGGTTTCTATTATTTGACGGGGGATATCGCGAGATTGCATTCCGCGGTTTTGACGTATGCGCGCGATTTCATGATCGACAAGGGCTTTACGTACGTGATTCCGCCGTTCATGATCCACGGCGACGTCGTTTCGGGGGTTATGAGCTTCGACGAAATGGAAAACATGATGTATAAGATCGAAGGGGAAGATTTGTATTTGATCGGTACGTCCGAACACTCGATGATCGGTCGGTTTATGGGTCAAATTATCGACGGGAAGAAATTGCCGTTGGCGATGACGAGCTATTCGCCTTGCTTCCGTAAAGAAAAGGGCGCGCACGGGATCGAAGAACGCGGTATTTACCGTATTCACCAATTTGAAAAACAAGAAATGATCGTCGTTTGTAAGCCCGAAGAAAGCGAAGCTTGGTATGAAAAGCTTTGGTCGTATACCGTGGAATTGTTCCGCTCGATGGATATTCCCGTAAGACAGCTCGGCTGCTGCTCGGGCGATCTTGCCGATTTGAAGTATAAGAGCTGCGACGTCGAAGCGTGGAGTCCCCGCCAAAAGAAATATTTCGAAGTCGGGTCTTGTTCGAATTTGACGGACGCGCAAGCAAGACGGCTGAGTATTCGTTACAAAGACGACGACGGGAAAACCAAGCTCGCGCATACCTTGAACAACACGGTCGTTGCGCCGCCGAGAATGCTGATTGCGTTCGTGGAAAATCACTTGCAAGCGGACGGGAGCGTAACCATTCCCGAAGTGTTGCAGCCGTACATGGGTGGCAAAAAAGTCATTAAAACGGTATAAAAGAGCAAAAAAATCGGCGTGGCGAAATAGGTGTAATGAAGTATTTATTTTTCGATATCGAATGCTCGGTCGTGTCTAAAAAATTTGCGAAAATTTGCGCGTTCGGGTATTGTTTGACAGATGAAAAATTTCATATTTTGGAAAAGGAAGATCTTTTGATCAATCCACAGGGCGGATTTCATCTGACCGATCGACAGGGCAAGCAGGGTTTGGTCTTGCCCTATAAATACGACGATTTTAAGAAATATCCCACCTTTTTAGACTACGCGGAGAAAATCTACGACTTGTTGCAGGACGAGCATACGCTTGTAGCGGGCCACGCGACGATGAACGACGTGAAGTACTTGAATTTCGAAAGTCAACGCTTTAAATTGCCGCCGTTTCGATTTGAGTTCGCGGATACGCAATTCGTGTATATGAACTATAAAAAAGATTTTTCCCGTCAGTTCGGTTTGGGCTCGATCGCCGAAGAATTGGGCGTGGAATTCGTAGCGCACCGCGCGGTGGACGACGCGTACGCGACGATGAAGATTGCGGAAGCGATGTGCGCGGCGGAAGGCTTGGATTTCCCTGCGCTTTTGGAAAAATACCGCATTACCAAAGGCAAGATCGAAAACTACGAGATCACGCAAAACACGTCCGTGGCGTTTACGGAATATAAAAAGGAACAGGAACGCCGCCGCGAAGAACGCGACAAACGCAAGGCGGAGTTTTACATATTCGCCGACCGTGAGAAACGCAAGCGCGCCAAGGACGGACGTTTGAAGAATAAGACCGTTTGTTTTTCGCACGGCTTGGAAACGGAATTGCCCCTTTCCAAACGCTTACTTAGCGCGGCGTACGCGCAAGGCGCGACGTTCACGTCCCATGCCGAAGCTTGCGATCTTTACGTGTGTTTCGATAACGAGAGCGGACCGCGCTTAAAATCCGTACAGGCAAGAAACGCGCGAATTTTTACTCCCGAACAGTTTTCGCAGTATTTGACTACGCAGGAATAAACGATGGCAAGACAGGACTTACCCCAACAATTTATCGATAAAATGCAAAAACAGCTTCCCGAATCCGAATGGGAAGCATTTTTTGCCGTGTACGACGAAAAGCCCGTAAAAGGCGTGCGCTTGAACGTATTAAAGGGGGGCAGGGAAGCGTTGAAAGCCAAATTGCCCTTTTTGACCGAGCCCGTGGAATGGGAAGAAAACGGTTTTTATACGGAGCGGGAAAAACTCGGTTCGTCCGTATGGCACGACGCGGGGTTGTTCTATTCGCAAGAGCCGTCCGCAATGCGCGTCGCGCCGCTTTTAGAAGCGCAGGCGGGCGAAAAAGTGCTCGATCTTTGTTCCGCGCCGGGTGGGAAAGGTACGCAGCTTGCGTGCGCGATGCATGGGAAAGGGGTGTTGGTTTTGAACGAGCCCGTGTTCTCGCGGGCGAAAATTCTTTCGCAAAACGTGGAAAGAATGGGAATCAAAAACGCCGTTGTAACCTGTGAAATGCCCGAAACGCTCGCGAAAAAATTCAGCGGATACTTTGATAAAATTCTCGTGGACGCGCCCTGTTCGGGGGAAGGTATGTTCCGTAAAAATGCGGAAGAAGCTTTGCGGGAATGGAGCTTGGAAAACGTCGCGCTTTGCGCCGATCGGCAGGAACGCATTTTAAACGAGAGTGTAAAAATGCTGAAAAGCGGCGGTCGATTGGCATACTCGACTTGTACGTTTTCTATGGAAGAAGACGAGTTGCAGGTGGAGAACTTTTTAGAAAAACACCCCGAAATGCGGTTGTTGCGCATGGAAAAACTGTTGCCGCATACTTGCAGGGGGGAAGGACATTTCGTTGCCGTATTTGAAAAAGAAGGCGAAACCGAGCCGTATATTCGGCGGGACAAAGCGGTGCAGCCGAACGCGCGGAAAGACAGCGAAAAAGCATATCGGGAGTTTGAAAAAGCCTTTTTTAAAGCTCCGTTTGCAAATCGGTTATACGAAGCGAACGATACGTTATACGACTTGCCCGACGGCGTATTCGATTGGCGTGGGTTGCAGGTTTTACGCGTAGGCGTACGCTTGGGTGAGTTGAAAAACGGACGGTTTGAGCCGTCCCATTCCTTGGCGATGGCGATACGCGCAGATGCATGTAAAAACGTTTTGTCGTTATCGGAAACGGACGCGCGGGTGGAGAAGTATTTGCGCGGTGAAACGATTGACGGAGAACTCCCGAACGGTTGGTGTTTGGTGTGCGTGGACGGGTATCCGTTGGGGCTTGGGAAAGCGGTCAACGGTATGATTAAGAACCATTTGCCGAAAGGATTACGGCGGTAAAAAAAGAATAACAAAAAAATCCGTCGTAGAGTAAAACTGCGACGGATTTGCTATATAGCAAAATCGCTTTTTTGTTTTATTTTTATGTAAATAACGAAAATACAAGCGTTGCCATAGCAAAGTTAAAAAATATGCTCAACGCAAAAATCCCTATTCCCACGAGCATTTTCATCGAAATGCGTTTAAAAAATCGCATTGTGTATAGCGACATGACTGCAAAAGCGCCGCCTATTGCACCGCCGACGGCACCGCCGAAAACGGGTAAAACTTCCACCGTAGCCACGTTATTTCCCCAGATGATCGGGAATAGAACAATAAGCATAAAAATAAAGAGTTGATACCATTTAGGTTTGCTGATCAAAGTGAAGTTTTTTGCACCGTTGCTAATCGTTACCCCAGAAATGAAACTGCCTTTTAAAGAAAGGTTTGCGGTGTTTCCGTCTTTATCCGTATAAGAATATTCTTTTTTACCAACTTTCTTACACAAAACGTCATCAACGTATAATTCCTTTCGTCCTAAAAAGAATGTTTCGCTATATGTTACAGTTCCGATTTCTTCAATATAAGCCTTTTCTTGCATTGAATATCTCCTTTTCTCTATTATAACATACATTTTATCCGTTGTCAATGCGCAAATGAAATTTTTCAAAAGTAAAACAAAAAAGAGTGAACAAGCTGTTCACTCTTTTTTGTTAAGTTCCATTAGAAGAAATTATTTTTTCTTCGATTTCTTCGCGGGCTTTTCCGCCGTTCTTGCATAGTAGCCGCGTTTTCTGCGGATTTTAACTACGATTTTTCTAACGATCAAGCTCACGATCGCCAAAAGCAATACGCCTGCGATTGCAACCGAGCTCGCAAGAAGCCAAATGTTCATGCCGTCGTCCGTATCGTCGTCCGTTTCATCATCCGTCGTCGAATCGTCGTCCGCCATAGGCGTTACCATTTTTTCGGAATAGGAGAAGTCCGCAAACGTGTTGTAAGAAAGATCGGTTTTATACGTGAGATATGCAACGCCTGCCGTTTGTTCGGTTGCGATAAAGCTCTTTTCATAATCGTTGCCGATTTGGTTGTTCGCTTTGTCGAAGTCCGCGTTGTAACGGAGATATTTATCGGTATCGTAGAACGAGAATACGCTTTCGAAATACGTCGCGTCCGCTTTATCCTTATATTCTTCGATCAAGCCCGTGAAATTGGTTTCCGCTTCGCCGGGGTTGTTCGTATCGAACATAACGTAAGTGTCCGCGTTGTTCGCTACGCCGTTTCTTTCACCGCTCCAAACTTCCAAACGGTAGTTCTTTGCCGTGTCGCCCGTGTGGACGTAGAACGTAACGGTTGCCCAATCGTTATACGTATTGCCGATTTCAAAATAGAGTTCTTTTTCAGCTTGCGCGAGATAGCGGTAGGGCAGGGGGTTGACGGTATCCGTTTCGTTGATCTTCGTAACGTCTTTCAAGTTGCGTACGGGGATCGTTTTTGCCTTATCCGCGAAATAGGTGTCGCTGTCTTTGTCGTAGTAGAACGCAACGCCGTCTTGACCTTCACCGTTCCAAGCGTTGGTGTACGCATACGTAACGCCGCCTTCCCCAACGAGCTTGTTGCCGTCGTCGTCCGTTTCGGTGTACGCGTCAAGGTTCGCATAGTACGCCGTAGCCGAAATCAGCTCGGAGCTTGCGCCTTTCCAATTTTTGTTGACTTGATACAAGCCGTTGGATTGTAATTTGAACGCAACGTCCGTTCTCTTGTTGAACCCGCTTGCGGTAGGATCGGACGCGCAAACGTTGCCGTCGTTATCATACCAGTATACGAGCGAGCTGCCGATCGAGAGTTTCTTTTGATGCAAATCGTCGTCCATATCCATCAGGTAGACGTACGCTTTCGCGCCTGCGCTAACCTTTACGCGCGTGGAGATTGCTACGTAAGAGTTCGCCGCAATCGTCGTCGTAGTGCCGATATAGCCGTACGCTTTGTTGCTTGTACCGTCGTTCCAGATCAACAGGGGTTGGGTTACGTCGTCGCCGATCACCGTATCCCAAACGTCTTCCGCGTCGATGGGCGTTCCGCTGTATGCCGCTTGCAAGCCTTTGATCCAAGCGGGAGCGTCCGCGCTCGCCACAAGCGTATCGTAGTATTCCAAGAAATGCTCTTTATTGATCAAACCGGCGTTCGGGTTTTGGTTGATTTTGGTATTCGTACCGTCGCCGACCGTAACGTAATCGCTGTCGCTGTAAACGCCCTTGTAGTTCTTCAGGGTCGTAATCCCGTCTTCAATCGAAGTATATGCAACCGACGAAGCCGTATCGAAACCTGCGTTGCCCGTTTCTTCTTCGACGTTATCGCCTTTCACGGTAACCACTAAGGAGTAGGTGTTGCTCTGTACGCTTTCGAACTCTTTTTTGCTCATTGCGTACGTGGTGAAATCGGTGAACGCCGCAAACCCGGGACCGAAGCTTGCCGTCGTCGTATCTTTCGTGATCGCGGTAGGACCGAAGTTGAACGTCAACGTGAACGTTGCGTCGGGATTTTCGGAATCGTTTTCCACGAAGAAGAAGCATTGTTGCCAGCCGTCGTAAATGTCTTTTTGTTCGCCGACGTCAACGGTGGTGATATCCGTCGTATCGATGGACGTAAATGCCGTCGTTTCGTTCTTCTTGTCTACGATCTTAATGCCCGCGCCCGTGAGCCCGTTCAAATCGGAAGTCTTCACGAAGAAGGATACCGCTACGTAATCTACGGGATTGTTGTTAGCGTCTTTAAAGCTGAATTGATATTGAGATTCTGCCGTGTACGCAACGCCGTCCGCGCTCAAAAGGAGCAATACGGGTTTGTCTTTGGAGAATTCGTTGTCTTTGAAGAAATCTTGATAAACCGCGGAAAGATAGGGCTTGCCTGCCGCCGCAGTCACCATGTCCGCCGCGCTCGTGTAGACCGCTTTTTCGTCGTTTGTACCGACAAAGCCTTCGCCGAGCCAAGGCGCGGTGGAGTTGCCTGCCATCGACGTATATTCCACGCCGCCGACTTTGCTACTCGTCGCCTTATAATCGAAGCTTCCCGAAAGAATCGAAGAATCCAAGAACTTGCCGTAGAAATTCATCGCGTACGTATCGCTCGCCGCGTGTTCGGAAGTGGAGACGTCGATCGTCTTCTTATCCTTTTTCGTGGAGTTGAAATCCGCGACGTATTTTTCGTCGAGATTGAGCTCCGTCATCTTATCGTCGAACGCTTCGTTGGTGATCAGGTTGCATTGGATATCGTCGAAGAACGCGTAACCGTTGACGTATTCGAGTCTGTCCGTGCCGCCGCCTTGACCGAGCCCCAATACGACCGAGAACGTCGTGTCCGCAAAGGACGAGCCTTTCAAGTAGAAAGAGTATTGCTTCCAGCCGTTCGAAAGCGAGCTTTCCGCCATGTTTTCGGTGTTGATATTCTTGACTTCGTAAGCGTCCATTTGCTTGCCGCCGACGGAGTGCGTGATGCTGATATACGCGCCTTTCTTAACTGCGGATTGGGGCGTACCGTCGGTGGACGTAGACATAAGGTCGGAAGTCTTAACCCAAACGGAGAATTCCGCCGCCGTACCCGCTTTGACGGTAACCGCCGTAGAAGCGGTATATTTTTGCGCCGTACCCAAACTCTTATACGTCGAAGTAGATGTATTTTCGGGGTATTCGTTATGGATCATCAAGATCTTGGTGTTTTCCGTGCTGTTGTCGTGCGTTCCCGGGTTATTGCAGGAAGGCGTGGGGATATCCCCGCTATCAATATTGAACGATTGATAGAAGGAAAGATCCTTTTTGATATCGCCGTCGGGGTTTGCGACTTTCCAAGCGTCGTAGTAAGCAAGCTTGTCCCGCGTGGTGAGCGTGGACCATTTCGCTTCCGCGTCCGCTTCCGTGAAGACGGTGATGTCTTCCGCGTCGGTGAGCGCCGTACCCGTGAGTTTGTTCCATTCGTCAGCGCTAGTATTGATGATACCGCTTGCTGCTTTGGAAGTTAACGCGCTCCCCGTAGAAACGGTATTGACCGAGCGCGACCAGTTGGAAACGGACGTGCCGATCGCGTTCAAACCGTCGTTGGTGTTGAACGTTTCAAACCCGCCGTTTTTAACGAGCAAAGTGTCGTTGACTTCTTCCGTCGCGGACGACGAAGAAGAGGACGACGAAGAGGAATCGGTTGCAGACGATTTCGAGCAGGAAGCAAGCGCTGCCGTGGACGAAAGCATCATCAACGATAAGCAAAGGGCAAGAAGATGTTTCTTGCGGTTGTTAGAACTTGTTTTCATGTAACCACCTTTGGTTTTTATTTTCTATTCCGAATTTCGTCAAAATCAGGGAGCGCAAAGGACAATTTCCGAGCATTCTCGATTTTGTACTCTACTATTTTAATACAAAATCAAATTCTTGGCAAGCGTTTATGGTGGTAAATAGGTGAAAAAGTTTGATAAATTACAAATTTTTACGCAGTATATATTGTATAAACGCGCGCAAGGAAGGTTTTTTGGTGGAAAAAGGAAAAAAAGAAAAGGGAAAAAGTATTTTTTGCGGAGTCGTAGTCGGCGCGGCAAACAGTCTGTTCGGCGGTGGCGGCGGCATGATTGCCGTGCCGTTGCTGCAAAAGACGGGCATGCGGGAAAAATCCGCGCATGCGACGGCGATTTTGTTGATTTTGCCCGTTTGTTTGACGTCTCTCATCGTCTATTTTTGGCGCGGATTGTACGACTTTTCCGTGCTCATTCCGACGGCGATCGGGGTAACGGTCGGCGGGCTGTTAGGGGCAAAACTTTTGGGCAAATTGCCCGTAAAAACGGTGAATTTACTCTTTGCTGCGTTGCAGGCGGCTGCGGGGCTATTTTTGTTTTTTAGCGCGTAAAAAGGGGGAGCGGATATGCGGTTTTATTTATATTTAGCGCTCGGATTTTTGGGCGGAATTCCGGCGGGAATGGGCATGGGCGGCGGTACGGTAACTATACCGCTTTTGTTGCTTGTCGGCGGTGTGGAGCAGAAGATCGCGCAATGCGCAAATCTCTTTTCTTTCCTGCCGATGAGCGTTTGCGCGTTAAAGACGCACGCGGAGAACGGGCTTTTGAAAACGAAGGGGATTTTATGGACGGTGATTCCCGCGCTAATCCTATCGTTTTTTGGCGCGACGGTCGCGGCGGCTTTGGCTTCGGAAGTTTTGCGGAAAGGGTTCGGAGTCTTTTTGATTGGGTTGTCTTTTTTTGGATTTCGACAAGCGTTAAAGGGGGAAAAAGCATAAAAATTTTTGGGCAAAATGCACAAACGGTTTTTCTATGCGAACCGCCGTTTGCTGATAATTTGCGTATAATTTGCACGCAAGCGGGATTTTTACAGGAAAAAAACGGAAATTTAAGGACAAAACGCACAAAAAAAAGGGCAAAAATTATTCAAAATGAAACAACTTAAAAAAAGGGGGCAAAAATTTTTCAAAAGGGTATTTACAAAACGCGTTTTATGTGGTAAACTATGGGAAAAGTTAAAAAGGGGACTCCGTAGGAGTGCCTTTTAAAACGTGAAAGCGGAAAAGATGAAATACGGTGGCGCAAGAAAAAGGGCTTGCGTAGAGAACAGAGGTAGGAACAAGTGGAAAAGATCGGCATTATTGACTTAGGCTCGAATACGGCGCGTCTTGTGATTGTGGAGATGTTTGCCGAAGGACATTATATGGTCGTAGACGAACTCAAAGAAAGCGTTCGTTTGGGACAAGACATGGATCGGGACGGATTTTTAAAACCCCAAAGGATCGCGGAGACGATCAAAACGTTGAAAATGTTCAAACGGCTTTGCGACGCGAGCGGAGTGGAACGCATTATCGCGGTCGGTACGGCGGCGGTGCGTCGGGCAAAGAATCAACGCTCGTTCTTGGACGAAATCCAAGTGAGCTGCAACATTACCATTCGGGTACTTTCCGAAGAAGAAGAAGCGTTGCTTGTTTACCGCGGGGTCATCAACTCGATGGATATTCCCAAGGGCTTGATTTTAGAGATTGGCGGCGGTAGCACGAAAATTATTTACTACAACAGAAGAAACGTATTGCATTACGCGTCGTTGCCGTTCGGGGCGGTTACGTTGACGGATTTGTTCGCAAACGACCCCTCGTCCGAAGTCGCGGCGCAACACGTCGAAGAATTTTTCACCGAGCAGTTGAAGAAATTGCCTTGGCTGGAAGAAGTCGATCCCGAAGCGCAAATGATCGGGGTGGGCGGTTCGTTCCGCAACCTGTTCAAGATCAGCAAACTCGTGAAGAAATACCCGTTGGATACGGCGCACAACTATAAGCTCGCCACGGAAGACTTTATGGGTATTTACGATATGTTGAAAGCGCTTGACGTGGACAAGCGTAAGAAAATCAAAGGGTTGTCCCCTGCCCGCGCGGATATTATGCCCGCGGCGATGGCGATTGTAAAATCGTTTGTCGATTATATGAAAACGCAAACGATCACGATCGGCGTTTGCGGCTTGCGCGAAGGCTTGATGGTCAACCAAGCGTTGCCGATTACGCAAGAAAAGCCCATTTCCGACGTGTTGAGTTATTCACTCGACCGTATGCTGAAATACCACGGCTGCGATCCCAAGCACATCGAACACGTGCTCTCGCTGTCGGTACAGCTGTTTAAACAACTTCGCGTGCTGCATAAATTCCCCCGTCAGTACTTGAAAGTATTGAAGATCGCGGCGAGTTTGCACGATTGCGGTATGCGTGTGAAGTACTACAATCACGCGAAACATAGCTGCTATATGATACTTAACGGAATGATTTCGGGCGCGACGCATCGGGAAATTATTTTGGCGGCGTTCGTGGCGGGTTGTCATAACCGTGAAGACGTGCCTTTGGGCGAATGGGCGAAATACAAGGACATCGTTTTGGAAGAAGATTTGGACGCGGTGAAGAAATTGGGCGTGTTGCTCCGTTTGGCGGAGAGCTTGGACCGTACGCATTGCGGTATGGTAACGGGCGTGAACTGCGACGTGTTGGGGGATTCCGTGATCATGAAAACGATCGTAACGGGCGACGCGGCGTTGGAAATCCGCGACGCTGCTGCAGCGAACGTCGAATTCAAGAGAGCGTTCCGCAAAAATCTCGAAATTTTGTAACGTTACAGCCGCGATTCCCGACGGATAGGGATAGCGGCTTTTTCTTTGGCTATGGAATGGATTTTGGCAAGCGCGTCCCCGCGGCGCAAAGAACTGTTGGGGCAACTGATTGAAAAATTTGACGTTATTCCGTCGCAGGGCGAAGAAAAAACGGACGGAACGCTTTCGCCGGAAATGCTCGTGAAAACGCTTGCGGAGCAGAAAGCGACGGAAGTTGCCACGTACCCGACTGCGCATGGGAAAATTGTACTCGGCGCGGACACGGTAGTGGCATTTGACGGAAAAGTGCTTGGAAAGCCCAAGGACGAAGCGGACGCTTTTTCCATGCTGTCCATGCTTTCGGGACAAACGCACGAAGTCTATACGGGCGTGTGTATTGTGTACCCCAAAAAAGGCGGGACGGAGAAGCTCGTGGCGGCGGCGCGGACGGAAGTACGGTTTTTTCCGTTGACGGAAGAACAAATCCGCGCGTATATCGCTACGGGCTCGCCAATGGATAAAGCGGGCGCGTACGGGATTCAGGACGGCGGACTTGTGGAGCGGATTCAGGGCAGCTTTTCCAACGTCGTGGGGTTGCCCGTAGAGCTTTGCGCGGAGCTGATCGCGCGGGTGCAAGCGGAGACGGAAGAAGTATAAAGGAGTAGGGCTATGATAAAACTTGCGATTGATTTGGGCTCGTCAATGACGAAAATTTATCGCGCGGATACGAATAGCGGAATCGTGCTTGCCGAGCCGTCGTGCGTGGCGGTGGTCGGGGAAGACGCGACCATCAAAGCGATCGGGAAAGAAGCCAAAAACCTGATCGGAAAAACGGCGGAGTATACGAGCATTGTTTACCCCGTGTACGAAGGCGAAATTGTCGATATGCGTTTGGCGGCGGCGATGCTGACGGAGTTTTTATCGCGGATCGGCATGAAACCGTCGACGCTCCGTCGCGCGCAAGTACTGTTTAGCGTACCTTGCGGAATTTCCGAGCGCAGTCTTTCCGCGTATGCGAACTTAACGGAAGAATGCGGCTTAAAAAAGGTCTGGTTTGTGGAACAGCCGTATTTAGCGGCGCTCGGCGCGGGCGCTATACTCACCGATTCCGATCCCGTGTTCTGTTTAGACGTCGGCGGCGGCGTATCCAATGCGGCGGTGGTTTCTGCGGACGGGCTGATTGCGGGGATTTCGATGAACGTCGGCGGGAACAATATGGACGCGAATGTCATTTCCAAGATCGCGAACAATAACCGGCTTTTAATCGGCGCGTTGACGGCGGAACGGATTAAGAATGAAATCGGATCGCTTGCGCAAGGCGCGCTCGGCACGATGGTTGCGGAAGGCAGTTCGACGGAGACTTGTCAACCGTCGTCCACGTCCGTCCAAGCGGCGGATTTGACCGATTGCATACGCGTATATATAAATAAGGTAATCGAGTACGCGCAAGCGGTAGTGCGGAATTTACCCGCGGAAGTTGCGGCGATCGTCAATCGGAACGGCGTGTATCTTTCGGGCGGAGTCATGAAAATTCCGTATGCTCCGCAGTATATAGGTTCGAAGCTGAATATGCGTTTCCGCGTTTGCGAAGAACCGCAGTTTGCGACCGTGCTCGGCGGCGGTGTTTTGCTCCGTGATAAGGAATTATTGCTTCGTTTTGCGAAAAATTTCTCCGATTAAGAGAAAATTAAAAAAAATTTTAACGGCGGAACTCCTTGAAAATAAAGGAGTTCCGCCGATTTCTAAAAAAAATTTAAAAAAAATTCAAAAAATTTTTCAAAAACCCCTTGACAAATTAAAATTTTATGCTATAATAAAGGCACAAAAAGAAAGAACGAAACAAAAAATGTTTCAAACTTTCAAAAAGACGGAGAGAATACACCGATGAACAAATAAGGTAAAGCCGATAGGGATCGGCAAGACGCCGTAGGGATGCGGCAAAAAATTCAGTCAAAGGAGGTATGAAAAGTGATAGAACCTTACAATTTTCAATGCAGGTACTTTGGCAAAACGGGTGTAAAGGAGTAAAGACCAATGAACAGTATAGGAAAGGGGTGTAAATAAGAAAGATCCGTAAAGAGTAAGCGGAGAACCGCACGCGAAATTACGTTCGAAAAGACACGGATCGCAAGAAACGTAATACACCCAACAATTGAATATTAAAAAACGCAACTCATTATCCCCCCTGTAAGGACAGGGGGGAGTTGTCGTTTTGTTGGAGTATTTTACAACGATCGGACGCTTCGTTTGCAAGGACAACGCGGGATACGCTCCACGCGGTCGTTTCACTCCCTTGGTCGGTATGACAAAGGAGCGGTTGCGTTCCAGAATGACAATCGGGTAACGAACAGGCAACCCCTTAGCGACGGGGGAAGATAGAAAGACTCAGTTAAGGCATTGCCTTGTGCAAAAAAGTAACCGCCTTGCGATTTTGCAATCCCAAGGCGTTTACCCAAAATATGATAAGGGGGAAAATGATGAGCTGTTTTACGTTTCGGTTCTACACAACCGATCTACAAGTCTATTTTACCGCATTCTGAAAAAAAAGTAAACGAAACGACAAAATATTTTAAAAAAAATTTTTTCTGTAACAAAACGAACATTTCTTGTTCTTTTGCACCGTAGATTTAGCACAAATTCGGCTTTTTTCGCGTGAAACATTGTGTATAAACGGTGAACGTTTGTTAAATGTTTTAAAAATGGACGTAGAAATGCTTGAAAAAGGTCGCCGCTTATGGTAAAATAATACCGTCTGAAAAATACAAAAAAAGAAAATCTTGGAAAACCGATTAGAAATTCCGATTATCGCGTATAAATGAAGTACGGCTATACGGAAAAAGGTTGGTTTACGGACTAGAAAATAAGGAGAAAGGATTTTGAGTAGAAAAACAAAAACGATTATATGGATCGTCGTCGCGGTGGTGATCGTCGCGATTGTCGGCGTACTGTTGTCCGACGTATTCAGCGGTGAAAAAGAAATCGCGTTTAATGAATTTACGCAAATGGCGGCGCGTGGGGAGTTCACTAAGATCAACTTTGACGGCTACGAATGGACGGGGTACGCGGCAAACGCTACGTACGTTACGAACGGTCCGTCGGTATACGATTATGTAGACGCGAAACAATTTATTGCGGATTTAGGGGAAGCGGGTAAGAACATTAAATACACTTTTTCCGACCCCAATGAAGAAAGTATTTGGTCGAGCATCTTCCCCTTGCTTGGGGTAGTTGCGGTCGCGCTCATTTTCTTCTTTATCATGCGCAGCGCGGCAGGCGGCGGGAACGCGGCAATGAACATCGGCAAAGCCAAAGCGCACGTGCAAAACAACCTGAAGGTTCGTTTCTCGGACGTTGCGGGCGCGGAAGAAGAAAAGGAAGAATTGCAGGAAGTCGTAGAATTTTTACGTAGTCCGAAAAAGTTCTCCAATCTCGGAGCGCGGATTCCGTCGGGCGTATTGCTTGTAGGCCCGCCGGGAACAGGTAAAACGTTGTTCGCAAAAGCGGTTGCAGGCGAAGCGGGCGTACCGTTCTTCTCGGTATCCGGTTCGGATTTCGTAGAAATGTACGTCGGCGTCGGCGCAAAGCGTGTGCGCGACTTGTTCGATCTTGCGAAAAAGAACCAACCGTGTATCATTTTCGTTGACGAAATCGACGCGGTCGGTCGTCGTCGCGGCGCAGGGCTCGGCGGCGGACACGATGAACGTGAACAAACGCTCAACCAAATTCTTGTACAGATGGACGGATTCGAAAGCAATGACGGCATTATCGTTATGGCGGCGACGAATCGCGCGGATATTCTCGACCCTGCATTGCTCCGTCCCGGTCGTTTTGATCGACAAATCAACGTCAACTTGCCCGACGTAAAAGGTCGGGAACAAATCCTGAGAGTGCATGCGAGAAACAAACCGATGGCGCCGGACGTCAACTTTAAAACGGTAGCGCGGATTACCGCAGGTTTCTCGGGCGCGGAACTCGCCAACCTTTTGAACGAAGCGGCGATCTTGGCGGCGAGAAACGGTAAAAAACTCATCGGCAATTTGGAATTGTACGACGGGATCAACAAAGTCATTATGGGTCCGCAAAAGAAGAGTCGAGTCGTTACCGAATCGGACAAACGCTGTACGGCGTACCACGAAGCAGGACACGCGATTCTCGCTTGCTTGTGTAAGCATTGCGATCCCGTGCACGAAGTTTCGATTATTCCCCGCGGCAGAGCGGTAGGGTATACGATGACTCGTCCCGAAACGGACGATAACGACGTTTCGTATAACAAACTCATCGACAATATTTGTATGGCGCTCGGTGGGCGTGTAGCGGAAGAACTCGTCATCAAAGACGTAACGACGGGCGCGAGCGCGGACTTGCAGCACGTTTCCGATATCGCGCGGCGCATGGTAACGCAATGGGGTATGAGTGAGAAACTCGGGCTTGTGGCGTACGACTCCGATCAACCCGTGTTTATGGGTATGGAATACGGCAATCAAAGTCGCGGCGGGTATTCGCAAGAAACGGCGGCGACGATCGATTCGGAAATCCGTCGGTTGATTTCGGAAGCGCATGAACGGGCGACGAAGCTTTTGAAAGAAAACCGCTCGATTTTGGATAATATGTCCCGTGTGTTGGTTGAAAAGGAAACCATTTACACCGAAGAAGTCGGTATGCTGATGGAAGGCAAGAGCTATAAAGAAGTCATCGAAGCGATGGACGGTCAGGAAGAAACGCGGAAATCCAATCCGTTTGTATTTGTAACAAAACCGTCAAAAGAGCATTTGATAGACGATGAATCCAATGCGGAAGCGGCGCAGCCGAAAGAAGAACCTGCTGTAGAAGAAGCAAAAGCGCAAGCGGAAGAAACGAAAGACGAAGAATAAAAAGGGAAAACGGGGTTGTTTCAAGAAACTGCCCCGTTTTTGTAAAAGGCGTAGGCAGGTATGCGTTGAAATTAGGAAAGGTGAGAGCAATGAAACGGGTAAAACGAAGAAAATCGCTAGATATGGACTATGAAAAAAAGACGTTGTCAACGTCGCTCATCGATACGGAAACGGTTTTTGAAGATTGGGACAAAAAGGAATTAAAAAACCGCGCGGCATACTTTTTATTGAACGGCGCGCCCGAATTTTCCGTGAACAAACAGGACGGCGGTAGATACCGTTTGCTCGCGGCGGACAAGGATTTTTATGCTTTGAAAGCGACGGGGACTACGGAAGTGCAGGTTCGCGTCTATCAATTCACGGACAAAAACGCCGAAACGTTTTCGTTGATAGAGCAACTGAAAACGGAAAAACTCGGCGCGATGGAAGAAGCGTATTTGATGAAAAAGCTGGTCAAAGAACACGGTTTAACGCAGGACGACGTTGCGGCTTTGATCGGAAAATCCCGCCCTGCCGTCGCCAATACGTTACGGCTTTTAACGCTTGTTCCCGAAGTTATTGGGCTGGTGGAAAGCGGTCGGTTGTCGGCGGGGCATGCGCGGACGCTCGTCCGCGTACCCGAATCACAACAGTTCGCGATTGCGGAAGAAGCGTTAAAGCGCGGGTACTCCGTGCGGGAGATGGAGCGCGCAGTCAAGGCGTTTTTGACTCCGCCTGAAATTTTAGAACAGGAAAAAGCCGCGAAGGTCGCCGCGAAAAGCGAAGCATTAAAGGCGTTTGTCGAGCGCATGCGTAGCGTGTTCCGCACGAAAGTTTCTTTGATCGGGAACGACAAAAAAGGCAGGATTTACATAGATTATTATTCGGCTGAAGATTTATACCGCTTCGAAGAATTTTTGGATATGATCGAGAGCTTCGATCGGGATTGAAAGTGGTAAATAAAGAAAAATCGGCTTCCTGATGGAAGCCGATTTTGGTTTTCAGTTTCGGTTATACGTTTAACAGCCTACAAATTTGATTGTTCATGATCATGCAAACCAAGTCCAAAATCCAGATCAACCAACCGCCGAAAATACGGATAACGCCCGCTACGATTTTGCCTTCTTGGAATCTCGTAACAACACCTAAAATCCAAGCGGTAAAGGGGATAATCGCAAGGATAATGCTGATCACTCTGTCAAGACCGAAATAATCGCTCTTTTTTGCCATAAAACCTACCTCCTTATTTTTATACTATCAGTATAATATAATTTTTTTTATTTGTCAAGGGGCT
>JAFVRU010000057.1 GCA_017504065.1 Clostridia bacterium | reverse complement strand
GGTATAAAGTACCTCCGTAAACATTAGAAATCAAATTTTTAATAAAAAATTGATTCATTATGTTGGTCATAGTTTCTATATAATTCTTAGTATATTTTTTGTAATTTTTATTAAAAAGTACGTAAAAATCATCGAGCTCCCTAATCAGTAGATCTAGTTTAGGGGAAGAGAATCGAATCTGATTGTTTTTTAATAAATTAAATTCTTGATTAATGTACATGGCGTCCTCCGTTTTTACAGTATAATAATAGCATATTTCTGTTCTAAATCCAACTCGTTCTATATTTCTAATAAATAAAATTATTAAACTCTTCCATAAAACAAAATAGGCCGAACGTCTTACCAACAGTAAAGAGGTTCAACCTATTAAGACTTGGTGCGGATGAAGGGATTTGAACCCATACGGTTGCCCACAGGAACCTGAAACCTGCGCGTCTGCCAGTTTCGCCACATCCGCTTTTCTATATTTGCGCTACTTCCGAAATCGCCGTCTTTTTCAACGCTCCGTCATGGCGTTCCAACCGCCACGCTACGCCGCCGCTAGACAAGCTCCCAACAATCTCTCCGTCTTGGATCACGATTGCAGAATCGTCTTCCAACCCGTAAGCACAGTCGTAATTATAACACACAATTTTATCAAAGTCAAGCATTCTCGCGTTATAATGCGGAGAAATTACGCCCGAAAACCAACTTAAGCCGCGGAACATCGCGTACTTCTCGCCCGTCAATTCCTGCGCGGAATCCGTATAGATATCCGAAAACCAACAAATCGCGCCCGCCGACAAGCCCGCAAGAATCACACCCCGTTCGTACGCGTCTTTTATGAGCGGTAAAATCCCCGATCTTTTCCAACTCTCCATCATGAATACGGTATCGCCGCCGCCCACGTAAATCACGTCCGCCTTTTCAAATTTCGCGCGGAGTTTTTCCATATCCGCTTCCTTGAATACCGTGAGCGCAACGTCCGTCTTGATATTGAACAACCCCGTATATACCTTATGGAACGTATTATAATAAGGCATATAGTCGTGGCTTGCCGTCGGAATAAACAAAGCGTTGGCGCGTTGCTCGCCCGCGCGCGCTTTCGCAAGCCCCGCAATGTATTCGTCGATTTTTAAAGTCGTTCTCTCGCGGAGTTCCCCACCGCCGATCGCAATTACCGTTTTTTTCATAATGCTCCTTTCCTAAAACACGAACAACACCGTCGCCACAACGGAAACGAGAATTTCCGCCGCCACCAGCGCGGTAATTTTTTCTTTGAATATACACCGCGACAACACGGGCGTGAACACAAGCACTCCGCCTGTTACGAGCGGGTACATCAAGCAGGAATCCACCGTAATCGCGCAATAGAGCTGCAACAACGTCGCCGCAACGTTGACGACGGCAAACCCTGCGCTGCCGATCAGCGTGGACTTCGACACAAGCCGTTTATACTTGTTTTCTTCCTTACAAAACAGCAGCAAAATTCCGCTAATCCCTACGCCGAAAAAGCCTTTGAGTATCAAAAAATCGGTTGTGCCAACCGCTTTGCTTTCATCGACTTGGTGGAACTTCCCGATCGTCGAATTCGCGCCGTTGAGCAAAAACACAACGAAACAGAACGCTAAAAACAACAAAAACGTTTTTTTCGACTGCGCTTGGCGTTCCCCTTTATCGAATATAGGCAACACGAGCGCGCCGCCGAGCAACACCGTCGCGATGATATACGGAATTTTCACCTGCTCATCCAAAAACGCCGCGCCTGCAATAAACGGCACGATCATGCCGCCGAGCATCAAAAACAGCGTATACACCGCCACCGAGCCGAGCGACATCGTCTTAATCCCGATCACGTTCGCAAGCACGCAAACGACCGCAAGCGCGCCCGCCATGATCACGGAAAAGACGGTGAACTCCACCCGAAACCCGTTCGCGCACAACAAAATCACGAGCGCGACCGCTTCGCTAACCAAAGAAAACCGCACCGTCGCCGCGTACGTTGAACCGTTCGAGCGTTCAAACAGTTTGGTAAAAATGACCTGCGACGCGAACAAAAACGCCGACAGTAACAACAAAAAATACTTATCCATCGTTTATTTTACCTTTTGCAACACTTTTACGATACACGAATTGTCTTTCAAGTCGTCGAAAACGACTCCGTTTTCCCGAATCTCGTCCGCCGTCCGAACTTTCCCGTCGCAAAGGTACTCCCCGTCCGCTACCGCGGGATAGACCGTCAATTTGTCCGTATATACAAGCTTGGTAAAGAACTGCAACACGCATTTTTCCAAGCCGCTATCCGCATACTCAAACACCGAAATATCGTTCGCGTCCACCAAAACGCGCGCCGTCGCCTGCGCATAGAACGCGCGATCCCGTTTGTATTGCTCGATATACGCTTTCCATTCCGCCTTGTAATCTTCGGGGAACGACGCGATATCGCAACTGAACCCGAGCGGTCCGCCCGTCATAAACGCGAACGTATACGTGGGATCGACGTTGAGCACAAAATCCCAAGTCGCGTTATTGCAACTGATCGGTAACCTTACGCGCGGAGTCGGTTTTTCCGTAGCGGGGAAATCGTCGCGGAAGGTCTGTACGTTCCATCTTTCGATCAACGCCGTCGGCATACGCTTGAGCGTATTTTTGATAATCGTCAAGCCTTCGTACGGGCCTTGATTGTCCGTGAACCAAAAACTGTCGAAAAGTCGGGCTTGACCGAGATCCATTCTCGCGCCCCCCGACGCGCAATTCGTAATATACAAATCGGGATAACGCGCCCGCAACGCTTCTACGTACGCTTTGCTGCCTTGCATGTAGCGATAGAACGCGCAACCCGTAGCGTCGTAGCAAACGGTTACGTTGAAATCGAATTTCAAGAATTCGAGCCCGTACGTATCGATGACTTCGCAAGTTTTTTCGAATATGTACTTCCGCGCGTTTTCGTCCGCGAAATTCAGGAAAACGCCCTGCGTGAAATATTCGGGGTGTTCGCGTTGGATCTTGCTTTCCAAAGCCGCGCGTTCGGGTTCTAACCAAAGCCCGAATTTCATACCCTTGCTCCGTACGCGTTCGGCAATTTCCTTGACTCGTCCGCGGAGTTTGCCCGTCGGGCTCTCCGTCCAATCCCCAACGCAAGTCCACCAGCCTTCGTTTTCACCGAACCAGCCCGCGTCGATCATGAACATTTCCACGCCGAGCTCCGCCGCGGTATCTACCTGCCGTAAAATTCCGTCCGCAGTAACGCAGTCGAAATCGGCAAGCCAAGTATTATACAAAATGGGCAACGGTTTTTTACGGGGGTATTCGGATACGAACGCTTCGTGCAGTTTGTACGCGTCCAAATCCACGCGGTTATCCGCTGTATAGAACCAAATTTCGGGCAATTCGATCCGTTCGCCCGCGGCAACTTCCAAATGCAACCCCGCCGTTTCAAAGCCCGTTTCTACCACCACCGCTTCCTGTTTCCCGAACATCATGCGCTTTTTCGCCGTGATGCGCCATTGCGCGTTCGGAAACAAATGGAATACGTCGATCTTGCCGTTGTGCTTGTTGCGGAGCGCCATCATCGGCGTCGCGCCGTCGCAAGTCCGAATCCCGTTCGCCGCAACCGAAACTTGGGTAACGAGCTCCTGCCAATTCCCCGAACTTTCATGCTGCCAACCGTTATACTGCGTATAGGCTTCGTAGGAATTCCCCGAAAGCACGAACCGACCGTTGCACGCATACAGCGTCAACGGCTTATTCGAAACGTTCGTGAAATAGTCCCGACGGGAAACCACGCCCCGTTTCTTTTGCGTGAACACGGCTTGCAAACAAACGCTTTCGTTTCGATATTCGTACGTCGTCTGTTCGGGCGTTGTTTTCACCGCGTATTCCGCTTCGGAATCGATCGTACCGAAACTCCCGCTTGCAAAAAACAAGCCCGTAACCCCTGTGAATCCGCCGTTATGGATATATTTTTCCAAGTACATAATTTCTCTCCGTTTATGTTTCCAATCAAAAATGCGCAAAAAAACGGCAAACGTTCCCGCTAAGCCTAACAACTCCGCGTAAAAGTTCCCCGTTTTTTCCGTTCGTTTATTTCGTACCGAACAAGCGATCTCCCGCGTCGCCGAGCCCGGGCAGGATATAGCAATGCTCGTTCAAGCAACGATCCACCGCCGCAACGTACAGATCTACGTCGGGATGATCGGCAAGCACCCGTCTAACCCCTTCGGGCGCGCTGACGATGCAGCAAAGCTTGATTTTCGTTACGCCGCGTTTTTTAATCATCGAAATCGCGTCCGAAGCGCTACCGCCCGTCGCGAGCATGGGGTCTACGACCAACAATACGCGTTGTTCCGCGTCCGCGGGTAATTTGCAGTAGTATTCTACAGGCTCGCACGTGTCGTGATCACGGTACAAACCGATGTGTCCGACTTTCGCGTTGGGAAGGAGCTTTTGCACCCCCGAAACCATACCCAAGCCTGCGCGCAAAATGGGTACGATCCCGACCGCTTTGCCCGAAACCATGTAGCATTTTGCTTTTTCGAGCGGCGTTTCAATTTCCAATTCTTCCAAAGGCAAATCCTTCGTCGCTTCGTACGTCAACAGCATCGCGATTTCTTCTGCAAGCTCCACAAATTGCTTCGTCGTCGTGTCCTTTTCACGCAAAATCGCCAACTTGTGTTCGATGAGCGGGTGCTTTACGTGATGGAATTTCGGATTGTTGTAAAATTCAAGTTCTGCCATAATATTTCTCCCTTTGTGATGATTTTATTTACTTCGAATATTTTTCTTCAAGCGCTTTGATTTTCGCGATCCGTCTTTCGTGGCGTTCCCCGCCTTCGAATTCCGTCGTCAAGAAAATCTTCACGATCTCTTGCATCATGCCTTCGCCGAGCACTTTTTCCCCGAACGCGATCATGTTCGCGTCGTTATGCAAACGGGTGTATTTCGCGCAATAGGTATCGTGGCAATGCGCGCAACGAATTCCCGGCACTTTATTTGCAACGATGGATACGCCGATCCCCGACGAACAAACCAAGATCCCGCGCTGACATGCCCCGCTTGATACCGCTTCCGCTGCGGCTGCGGCAAAGTCGGGATAATCGCAAGACGCCGTGCTGTCCGTGCCGAAGTCTACGACTTCGTGTCCCATCGATTGTACGTAAGCGATCATCGCGTTCTTTAAATTCAAACCGCCGTGATCGCAAGCTACTGCAATTTTCATAACCGTTTTCTCCTAAACGAATTTTTTCTATTTCTATTGTAACACTTCCGCGTTGTTTTTTCAAGTGTTTCAAACGTCTTTTTTCTTGCTCGGCGCGGCTTTTTTCTTCCCTGCCGCCGAAGCGCGTTTCGCCGCAGGTTTTTTTGCCGTCGACTTGTTGGCTGCCGCAGGTTTTTTTGCCGCCGTTTTCTTCGTCGAAGTCGGTTTTTTCGCCGTCGAAGTCCGTTTTCTCGGCGTTGCCGCCTTGGGCTTTTCCGCCTTGGGCTTTTCCGTCTTGGTTTTTTCCGACAACTCCCGCAAGCGCAACTTCTCGACTACGGCGTTCATTCCCGCTTCCAATAGCCCGAATACGTAACGGTAACACTCCAAATCCCGTCCGTAGGGGTCTAATACTTCGTAGCCCGTGAGCTCCGCAAAGGAATATACGTTGTTTTCGATCTCGTCCGCGCCCGTTTTCCGAAGCGCGTTCCAACGCATATCGAGCAAAAGATCCCGCTGTTTTTCCGTCATGCAAACGACGGCGAACGCTTCCGTCAAAATCTCGTCCGTGAGCAACGTAGACATAAAGCCTTCCGTCTTTACGCCGTTTTCCGTCAAGACCTTTTCAGACAGCGGATTCATCGTATCGCCCTTTTTTGCGGCAATCCCCGCGGAATACACTTCAAAACCGAAAAGCTGCATGCTTTCCAAGCGGCTTTTTAGGAGCATTTCCGCCATAGGGGAACGGCAGGTATTGCCCGTACAAACGAATACGATTTTTTTAACGTTTTTCTTTTTCATCGCATACCTGCCCCTTTGTTTTTATCTCTTTCCGTGCGGAATATCCGTGGATATGCACGCTTTTTGCAAACGGTTCAAAACCCCCGTCATCACTCCGCCGCGCGCTTTGGGCTCGATCGCGATCAAAAGCTCGCAAAGCCCTTCCGCTTCCCGCAGAGCGCCGTATAAACGGTTCGCCATCTCCGTTGCCGTTCTTCCCAAATCCAACACCGTTACGCCAAGGACTTGGAATGTCCCGACGAGCTCGCTTTCACAAAGAATCGCCACCCGTTTTTCTTTCGCCGCCGCCTTTGCTTTTTCCAACGCGTCCGTCCATGCTCCCGCTGCAAACAACGCCGTTTCACAGCGCGGCGCATAGTGTTTGTATAATACGCCGGGGCTTTTCACCCGTTCTCCCGATTGAAAATCGGGCGTGTATTCTTCGCATGCGCCGACAACTTCGGCGATCATCTCTTTGGTGATGAGTCCGGGGCGTAAAATCACAGGAATTTCTCCCGTAACGTCGCAAACCGTACTCTCAATCCCGCCAACGCATGTTCCGCCGTCTAAAATGAGCGGAATCTTGCCTTGAAAATCTTCGTACACGTGCTCCGCCGAAGTCGGGCTGACGTGCTTGGACAAATTCGCGCTCGGCGCGACGATCGGAATATCCACCGCCCGCAAAAACGCCTGCGCGCCGTCATGGGACGGAATTCGCACCGCCAACGTGTTCAAACCGCAGGATACGAACGGGCTCACCTTGCCCGTAGACGGATACACGAGCGTCAACGGTCCGGGCAAAAATGCGTCGCGGAGCTTCTTCGCGTACGGCGGGTCGTAATCGATGATTTTAGACAGATCGTAACCGCTATGCACGTGCGCAATCAAGGGATTGTCGTTCGGTCTGCCCTTAACGGTAAAAATTTTCTTGACAGCTTCGTCGTTGAACGCGTTTCCGCCCAAGCCGTATACCGTCTCCGTAGGGATCGCCACCACTTCGCCCGCGTTTATGAAATTTTTCGCTTCCCGTAAACTTTCGGGCGTAACGTTCTTGATCTCCGTTTTCATGATTCTCAATCAAAAGGCAATTCTTCGTCTACTTTGCCCAGATCGCTCTTTCGAACGGGCGGTTCGGGCGGCATATAATCGTCGTCGGGCGCAACGTATTCTTCATCGTCGTCGTAGTTCGGCTCGGTAGGACGGTATTCGGGCGGTTCTTCGTCCCGATTCTGTTCGTCCACGTCCACGAATTTCGTGCATTCGCCGATGAATTTCAAGGACACGCGCCCCTGTTCCCCGCCACGGTGCTTGGCGATGATAAGCTCGGACGCGCCTTTCACGATTTTGCCCGAATCAATTTCTTCTTTCGTCGCCGTTACTTCGGGACGGTTGATAAACATAACGATATCCGCGTCTTGCTCAATCGCGCCCGATTCACGCAAGTCGGAAAGCTGTGGTTCTTTGGATTGGATACGGCGGAGCTGGGAAAGCGCCAACACGGGCACGCCCAATTCCTTTGCCATGATCTTCAAATCACGGGTGATGGAAGCGACTTCCTGTTGTCTGTTTTCCGCGCCTGCCATTCTCGAATCCCCGCTCGACATGAGCTGGATATAGTCGATCATGATCATATCGATCCCGCCTGCAACCGTCTTTAAACGTCGGCATTTCGACAAAATCTCCGCAGGCGTAACCCGCGACGAATCGTCGATGTAAATATTACTCTTTTTCAACTGATCGCCCGCAAGCATGAGCTTTTTCCACTCTTTTGCCGTCAATTCGCCCGAGAGCGCTTTCGACATGCTCACGTTCGCATACGAGCAAATCAAACGCTGTACGATTTCATTTCTCGGCATTTCGAGCGAGAACACGGCGCAGGTTTTCCCCGCGCGCAAGGACGCGTTTTCCACCAAGTTCATGGCAAGCGACGTTTTCCCCATACCGGGACGAGCTGCAAGGACGATCAAAGCCCCCGCTTGCAAACCGTGCGTCATCTTGTCCAAACGCTTATAGCCCGTCGGAATCCCTTTAAAGGAATCGGGATCGGATTGGAGCTGCTCGAATTTATGCAACACTTCCCCGATCACGTCCCCTTCCGTCATGCCGAGCAGGGCAGAGCGTTCGGTTTCCTTGGAAATGTCGTAAATGCACTTTTCCGCATACGCAATCGACGTTTGTTCGTCCGTGCCTTTCATCGATTCTTCGATGATCTTTCTCGAAGCGCGAATGAGTTTCCGATTCAGACTATCCCGCGTGAGAATGTCGTAATAGGATTTGTAGTTCGCGGCGGACGGTGTGATTTGCGTAAGCTCCGTCAAATAAACGATTCCGCCCGCTTTTTCCAAGCTCCCGTCGCTTTCCAACTCGTCCGCGACCGTAACGAGATCGACGGGTTTTCTGGAATTGAACACCCGTTGCATCGCGCGCAAAATATATTTGTGCGATTCCTGATAAAAATCTTCTTCCGACAGTTTTTCCACGAGCTCCGAAGCGATATCGGTGTCGATCAAAAGACAGCCGAGTAGCGCCATTTCCGCGTCGCGGTTGTGCGGCATCATATTGATATCGTTTGCCATTTGTATATTCCCCCTTGGTTAGTCGAGCAAGGATTTAAATTCGTTCAAAGTATC
Source organism: Clostridia bacterium (assembly GCA_017504065.1). Classification (GTDB taxonomy): domain Bacteria; phylum Bacillota; class Clostridia; order Christensenellales; family Borkfalkiaceae; genus Scatosoma. The sequence goes on along the minus strand of JAFVRU010000057.1, from coordinate 10,574 downwards.
TGCAAATTCCTGCATAGCCGCTTCAAACGGCGCTTTTTTCGTCAAATCGACGCCCGCTTTTTGTAAGATGGAAACGGGGTCTTCGCAGCCGCCCGACGACAGGAAACGGAAATAGTCCTGTACGGCAGGTTCGCCTTCCGTCAAAATACGTTTCGCAATCGAAATCGCCGACGTGATCCCCGTCGCGTATTTATAAACGTAGAAAGAATTGTAAAAATGCGGAATCCGCGCCCATTCGTACGCGATTTGTTCGTCGTGCACGATTCCGTCGCCGTAATAGTCTTTGTTCAAACGGTAGTAAATTTCGTTCAAATTCTCTTTGGTCAACGCTTCGCCGCTTTCCGCTTTCGCGTGCGCGATCTGTTCGAATTCCGCGAATTGCGTTTGACGGAACAACGTCGCGCGGATCATATCCATATAATAGTTCAACAAGTACTTTTTCAAGTTCTTATCTTCGCTCTTTTTATATAAGTGCTTTAACAGCAACACTTCGTTGACCGTACTTGCGATCTCGGCAAGGAAAATGGTATAATCCGACTTCGCGTACGGTTGCGTTTCCACCGACTTATAGGTATGCAAAGCATGCCCCATTTCGTGCGCGATCGTGAAAATATCGTTGGTCGTTTCTTGATAGTTCAGGAGCACGTACGGATGCGTGTCGTATACCCCCGTGGAGTACGCGCCGCTACGTTTGCCTTCGCTCTCGCAAACGTCGATCCAACCGTCCGCGCGGCCTTTTCTCAACAGGTTTTGATAATCTTCGCCAAGCGGCGCAAGACCTTCGATCACCAGCTCGTACGCTTGTTCGAACGGGAGCTTGATCTCCGCGTCTTCCACAAGCGGAATATAAATATCGTACATGTGTTGTTCGGCAAGCCCGCTCACCTGTTTGCGGAGCGAGATATATTCGTGCATGATCGGCAACGCGCCGTGTACCGCTTCAATCAAGTTTTCATACACGACGGGGTTGACGTCTTCGCCGTCCATCGCCATTGCCATACAGCTGTCGTATTTCCGCGCCGTCTTATAGAATACGTCCTTTTTCACGTTCCCGTAATACGTTTGCGTGATCGTTTCGATTAAATTGATAAAGGATTGGTAGTATTTTTCAAACCATTCCTTGCGTTCTTCCGCGTTGCCCGTATGCAATACCACCCCGTACATGCCGTGGCTGATTTGCATTTCTTGACCTTGGAATTTCGCTTTCGGCAAATTCAAATTCGCGTTGTTGATCATGGAGAACACCGAACGGAATTCCCGCATGACGTCCCCGCCGAGCGTTAAAAGTTTTTCTTCCGCTTCGCTCAATACGTGCGCTTTGGAAGCGGCGATCTTTTTCAAACGGTAATCGTACGCCGCGAAATCGGGATCGGCGATAAACGCGTTCAGCGTAGCTTCGTCCAAAGCCGTCAGTTCAGGGTCTACGAACGCGAGCTCCGCAAAAATTTTCGAGAGCAACGCCCCGATCTTGGAAAGTGCGGAAGAAGTTCTCCCCACCCGCACGTCTTCGTCATGCCGCATATTCGCGTACACGTAGAGTTTTTCCAATCTTCTCGACAACGTATCGCTCATTTTAAAACAATCGAGCAAGACCTGTTTGTTACCGAGCTTGCCTTTAAAAACGCTGTAATCGAAACCCGAATAGGTTTCTTCGACCGATTTATATTCCGCGTCCCAAGCGTCGTCGTTTGCGAAAATATCCGTTAATTTCCATTTCAAATTTTCAGGTATATCCTTTCTTTCCATATCCTTTTTACTTCCTTTTACAAATCCTTTTCATGTAATTTTACACCTGCCGCGACCAATTTTTCCTGCAACGCTTTTACGTCAAGCGTCGAAAAATCTTCCGTCATCGCTGCTGCGATCCCCGCAGCTTCGCCCGTTACCGAGCAACAAGGAATCACACGGCTGACGTCCCACATATTTTCGTCTACGGAAATACATCTACCCGCCGTGATTAAATTCTTCACCGAAGCGTTGTATAACGTACGGAACGGCACTTCGTATACAGGACCGCGCTGTTTCCAATTCGAAATCATACCGATCGAATCTTCAAAATATGTATGCTGTTCGCTTTCTGCCAATTCGTATTCGCCGACGAGCTTCCGCGTCATACGAAGCTGGGGCATTGTCGCAACCAAAGCGAATTCCTTTTGATCACCGTCTTCCTTTTGACGTTTTCTGTAATTCTCATAGGAGAACTGATGCGAAAGCCGCATAAATTCTGTAATTTCTTCGCCTTCCAAACCCGAGAAACGTCTACCTTGCGGTTGTAATTTTTGTTCTTCCGTTTTTTCTTCGTCAGGAATATCCGCCGCACCGAGTTGGTTTACCTGAAACCGCCCCTTTTCTACGGTTGCATACCAGCCCGCCAAAACGTTGCGTTGTTGAAAAGTCGCCGTGGGTAAGCCTGCATAATGCGCTACGTCGCAATCCCCCGTCGCGTCTACGACCGATTTCGCGGCGTATGCTACTCTACCCGATTTATTCTCTACGATCACGTGCTTAATCTTACCGTCTTGCATATCGACGCCGACGACTTTCGTGCCGTATAAAAGCGTTACTCCTTCTTCGTGTAAACGTTGTTCCGCCAAAACCGCGTACAAGTGCGGATTGAAAAAGGTTCTGAACCGCTGATCCTTTTTCGTGCGTGAACCGCCTTGCAGCCAATTCTCCGCGCCAAAGCCTTCCGCGCCTTCCGCGACAGACAACCGCAGCCATTCTTCCGCGATTCCGAAAGAAACCTGTTTCCCATATCCGTCGCAAATGGGCAAATAGATCCTGATCAAGCCCGCTGTACCTAAACCGCCGACCATATACAAGCTATCGATCAAAAGCACGTTCTTACCTTGCCGTACCGCAGCGAGCGCCGCCGACATACCCGCAAAACCACCGCCGCATACGATTACGTCATAGTCTCCGACAACTTCCGTTGTAAGTTGTTCTCGAATTCTCATAATTTTCTCCTTTAATTTTTAAAGCTGTGAATGGGCGCGGGAATATTGCCGCCACGGTTAATAAGCTTGGAAGAATCCGTTTTATGAACGGGCATAATCGGCGCTCTACCGAGCAATCCCCCGAAGCTGACTTCGTCGCCAACGTCTTTCCCAGGCGCTGGAATAATCCGCACCGCCGTAGTTTTTTGGTTGATCATACCGATCGCCGCTTCGTCCGCAATGATCGCCGCAATCGTCGTTGCGGGCGTATCGCCGGGAATCGCGATCATATCTAAACCAACGCTGCAAACGCAGGTCATCGCTTCGAGTTTATCGAGCGTGATCGCGCCCTTTTCCGCAGCCCTAATCATGCCGATATCTTCGGAAACGGGAATAAACGCGCCTGAAAGTCCGCCTACTCGCGAAGAAGCCATAACGCCGCCTTTCTTCACCGCGTCGTTGAGCATCGCCAGCGCCGCCGTCGTACCGTGTCCGCCGACGCATTCGATTCCGAGTTCTTCCAAAATTTGCGCGACGGAGTCGCCCATTGCAGGCGTGGGAGCAAGCGAGAGATCGACGATCCCGAACTGCGCGTTCAAACGCCGCGCCGCTTCTTTCGCGACAAGTTGTCCCGCGCGGGTAATTTTAAACGCTGTGCGCTTGATCATTTCCGCCGCTTCCGTCAAATCCGCTTCGGGAATTTTCTCCAACGCGTGTTTCACAACTCCTGGGCCGGAAACCCCGACGTTGACGACGGTATCCGCTTCGCCTACGCCGTGGAACGCGCCCGCCATGAACGGATTGTCTTCCACCGCGTTACAAAACGCCACGAGTTTCGCCGCGCCGATTCCGTCTTGGTCTTTCGTAAGCAAAGCCGCTTCCTTGAACGCTTCGCCCATCATTTTGACCGCTTCCATATTGATCCCCGATTTCGTCGAACCGACGTTGACGGACGAACACAACCGTTTCGTCGTCGCCAAAACTTCGGGAATGGTACGGATAAATTTACGTTCGTAGTCCGCCGTCGCCTTGTGTACGAGCGCGGAATACCCGCCCAAAAAGTCGATGCCGAGCGTTTCCGCCGCGTCGTCGAGCGCTTTGCCGATCAGCGGCGCTTTTTCGGGGAACGCCGCGCAAAGCAAGCTCACGGGCGTAACCGATACCCGTTTGTTAACGATGGGAATTCCGTATTCCCCCGAGAGATCCCTTGCCGTTTTGACAATGTTCTCCGCTTTTTTACAGACGAGATCGTAAACCTTTCTCGCCGTTTCTTCCGCGCTGTCGCGGATACAGCCGAGCAAGGAAATCCCCATCGTGATCGTGCGGATATCCAAATGTTCCTTTTCCACCATCGCAATGGTTTCTAAAACGTCGTTATTACTGAACATATCCTTCTCCTGTCCTTTTATACGTTATGCATCGCGTTGAAAATGTCTTCGTGTTGTACGTAAATAGACATTCCGATCTGCTTGCCGAGCTCCGCACATTCCGCCGCGAGCGCAGACAGTTCCTGTTCTACTGCGGAAACGTCCACAATCATAATCATAGCGAAATATTCGCCCAAAATCGTTTGGGAAATGTCTTCAATGTTCGCGCCCTTTTCCGAAAGGAAACCGCTGACTTTCGCAATAATACCCTTATTGTCTTTACCTGTTACCGTTACGACTGCTCTCATAAAACTTCTCCTTGTTTTTCCACTTTATTCGCTAATGCGCAGAATTTCTTCGTCATCGTCCACTTCTTCGAATTCCAACGCGCGCTTTTGTAAAATTTCGTATTGAATAATGAAATTGCTTTGCGTAATATACCGCACGTGATCCCCTTCTTCAAACGGGGGCATCGGCTTTTCGGGATCGCAATACACTTCCCGCTCCATCCATTCCTTTTTCTTTTTGTTCCAAGTCTCGAAAATCGCCGCCACAACGTCGATGTTATCCTTTTGCAAGCTCTTTTCTTCAAAACAGTAGAAATGGTTGGTTTCTTCGTTCTTGAGCCCCGTCGATACGTAGGAGATCATTCGGTAATACCGACGGATACGGCTGTACTTGATCCCTAAAAAGATGCAAGAAAACACCATAAAGATCGCCGAAGCCACGTATACGGACATTTTCGGCCAGCCTTGGTTGGGGTCTTTGTACGGCAAAGACATATAGTAAATCCAAAGCGAAATACAAAATACGAGATACGCCGTCAAAAGACTACCGTAAAAAATCCGCGCGCGTCTACGCTGCTTATAGATCGCCAAATAATCGGCGTCGCTGTATACTGAAACCATCTTCTTTTCCTTCCTTTTTATTCGTAAATAAACAACAGTCCGAGCGTGTTTCTGCCGCAATGGCTAGTTACCACCGCGCCCGCTACCGTTTCCAAAACTTCGTCGAATTCGAACAACTCTTTCGTCTTCGCTTTCGCAATCTCCACCAAACTTTCGTCAGCGGAAGAATGCGTAATAAAACAACGCGTCTTGTCGTACGACGGGTACGTATTCCGTAAGTCTTCGATGTATTGCTTTATGAGCATTTCCATCTTGCCCTTATACTTCTTCCCGGGCACGAGTTGTCCGTCGTCCATTTTAATCAGCGGGTGAATCTTGAACATACTCGCCACCGTTTTTACCATGCCCGATACGCGACCGCCTTTATACAAATAATCCAAGCTATCGGGAACAAACGACGTGTTGACTTTATCCCGAAGCTGCAAAACCGTTTGTTCGATCTCGTCGATGGACTTGCCCTGATCGCGCAAATCCGCCGCTTTCATTACAAGCAAACCTTGTCCGGACGATAAAGCTTTGCTATCAACCACGCGGACTTTGCCGTGAAAGGCTTTTGCCGCAGCTTTCGCGTTGTTGTGCGAAACCGAGCTTTTCGACGAAATGTTGAAATGCAAAATTTCATCGCCGTAAGCGAGTTGTTCTTGGAAAAACGTCTTGTATTCTTCTTCGCTCATCGCGCTCGTTTTCGGCAAGATCTTCTTCTCCGCAACAAAATTGAAAATGTCTTGCGGAGTAACGTCCACGCCGTCATGACAAACGGTCGCGTCCAAAATCACCGTCATCGGCAACACGCCGATATCCCGTTTGGCTACATATTCGCCAAGATCGCAAGTACTGTCTGATGTAATACGAATCGCCATAATATTGTTACTCTCCTTTGCTATCTCTAAAAGAATATTTTTGCTAAAATCGATTGGTGTTTTACCGCCCATTCGGGAACGACGCCGAATACGTCGTCCGATTTATACAAATACGATAAGTGCGAACCGTTGGGCTCGTTAAACCGACTGTCGCAGCTATTGTTCCGATTATCGCCCAAGAAAAAGATTTCGCCAACGTCCACAAAATACTCGTCAAAGTCGTACACGGCTTTGCCTTCTGGCGTGGCGTAGTATGCGTACGGCTCGTCAAGCGGAATAAACTCGCTCGTGCCGTAGTAGCAAATCTCGACTTGTCCGTCCTTGCAGCGCACCCGATCCCCTTCCTTGGCGATCAGGCGTTTGATCAAATAATCGCTGCCCACGCTTTTACATTCTTCATAATCCCCGACATAGACCACGATGATATCCCCATAATCCAAATCGTCCGCGTCATCCACGTATTTCATGAGCAGCTTCTCGCCGTTTTGCAGGGTATTGCGCATAGACGAGCCGTCCACTTCCACCCCGCCGAACGTGTTCGTCCAATATACCCGAAACGCGAATACGGCAAAAACCAGCCATAGGATTACCGTATAGAAACGGTACGTCGCCCGACGCTCTTTAAATTGAAACCGCGATTCGTACAACTCGCCGTCCCGTAGTTCCTTTCTCCGCATTATAACTCCTTACGTACTGTGGATTTTGCGCGTTTTTTCAATTCGTCGCGCGTCAAATTCACGTATTTTCCGCATTGCATACATTGCAATTTCACGTCCGCGCCCACGCGAACGACCGTCCAATCCCTACCGCCGCAGGGATGCGGTTTTTTCATGGTAATGACCGAATGTAATTCGTACATAGCTCCGCCCGCCTTACATTACAGCCAAAGAATGTTCGTGATCGAAAATTCCTTTTCTTCATACGCGCTCTCGAACGACAGCGCGCTGCCTTTATAAAAATTCTCAAGCGGAATCCCGTGGATGACGCCCTTGAAATCCGCCGCGCGTAAAATGATGCGTTTCCATTTCCCGCCGCCCTTGATTTCCACGGCGCAGGTATACCGCTCGTCGCCCGCTTCCATATCCGAAACTTCAATAGTAACGAGTAGTTCCTGCGTTTCCGCCGAATACGCGTCGAATTCGAGCAACGCGTTCTCCGCAGGTACGTATTTGGGCGAACTGATTTTATACGTCTTGATTCCGCTGACGGAATACGCGCCTTGGATCTCGCCGTAGCCGCGCGTTGCTTTGGGCAACGTTTCCCGTTCCATCAAGATCCCGCCGACGGAATAGGCTTCGTGTTGCGCGATCCCGAACGTATCCATTTCCTTACCCGAAAAGATCATACGGCTTTTTACCGCCGCAGGGTTGGTTTTGGAAAGGCGTTTGGACGTGATTTTGGACATCACGCAAAACCCGTTGATATATTTCGCATACGCGTACGCAAACACCGCCGTCGCGCCCGCGAACGGTTTGACTACGCAGCTCGTTTTCCCGTTCTTGACTGCGCGACCGTCCGCTTTATAAACCCGTCGCCAATCCCGATACGTGGATTTCGTTTGCACGTCCGCTTCGGCATAGAATACGCCCGTTTCTTCCAAAATCCCTTCCTTGTCGCATTCGACCGATACTTCCAAGCCGTCTTCCACTTCTTTCAGGGCAACGTTCAGCGTATCGGGAATATAAATTTCTCTACCTTTCAAGTTCTTTTCCAAGAACAAATCCATGTTCGCGATCGCCGTCGCGCCGATACACGCGCCGCTATCCGCGGAATATACAAGCGCGTTCCCGTCCGAATTCCCGATCCGAGAATACGTATCGTACGCCCGATCGCAATCGAATTCCCGATCCCGAAGCGCGCAAAGCATGAGCACGGGGCACTTGACGTACGGAGCATAGGATTGCGCTTCCGCCGCCGCGATATACCGATGCCGATCGTCGCTCAAATTGTGCGCGATATTGTCGCCGAATTTTGCAATATTCAAAAACGATCTCCAGCCAGCCGCGTTAATCGGCACGCCGCATTTCACGTCGGGAGAGAGCATCGTTTGCCATGCGATTTCCCCGCCTTTGCGGATTCCCACAACCCCGACGTTGCCAACGTCCGCGCGGGATTTTAAATACTTGATTGAATAGAGCGCGACGTACGTCCACTCGAACCACGACGATTCGTCCGCGTTCACGTCCCGCATTCCATACAAGCCTTTCGCGCGTTCAAAGTTCCCGTGATCGAGCGATTGCGGATAAATGGTGCGGAGCACGTTTTCGCCGTCCGACGCGCATTTCCCCGAATAATCGGGCATCAACACCGCGTACCCTTTTTCTACGAAATAATCGATGAGTTCCCCGTCCGTCGCTTTTCCTGCGTCGGGAAGCAATAAGATGGTGGGGAGTTTATCGCGGTCTTTCGTTCCGTCCACGGGTTTACAAAACCGCGCGTAGATCCGCACGCTACCGTCCGATACCGTGTGTCCCGAATAGGAAACGTGGGACGCGTATTTCCCGTCCTTTTCTTCCACGCCCCATTCGCTCGCGCCCAAAGGGGTTTTTAAATCGTACTGTTTCCACAAAGAGATTGCGCTGACGATGATCCGTTCTTTTTTGTCTTTGTTTTTCGTAGCCATTTCGCCCTTTCAGTCCCCAAAAAATTTTTTTAGCTCAACGGTTAAAAGCTGACGACGCGTACGCTTGAGCCGTGCGTTTCACTTGCTCCCGTTACCAATAGTTTATTATCAATTCTGTGTTTTAGTTCTTCCACGTGAGAAATCAACCCAACCGTGAACTCTTTCCCGAGCTTCCCAAGCACGTCCATGACCGTTTCCACGAGCTTGCCGTCCAACGTCCCGAACCCTTCGTCCAAGAAGAAAAATTCGATCGGTCGCAAGGCCTGCGCGCAGATCGTCGCGCTCAGCGACAGGGCAAGCGACAAAGAAACCAGGAACGTTTCCCCGCCCGAAAGCGTTTTTACCGCCCGCAAGTTCCCGCCGTCGAGATTGTCGCCGACCATAAACTTTTCTTCGTAGCGGAGAAAATATCTGCCGCTTGTAAGGGAGAGTAGCGTTCGGCTCGCCTGACCGCAAATTTCCTGCAAATACTCGGACGCGATAAATTCCAAAAACTTATTGTTTTTGACCAGCTGCCGCAACTCGTCGCAAACTTTCTTGCGTTTCCCGATCTCCTGCAGCTGTTGCTGTAACCCGCGATACTTTTCTCGGAGCAAAAGCAGCCGATCGAGCTCCGCTTTGCCTGCGGCGAGCTTGCCTGTAAGCGCGTTCTGTTCCCGTTGCGCCGCTTCCCGCTTTTCGGTAGCTGTTCGCACGGCGTCCGTATCGTACTCCGCAAATTTCCCCAAATCCGTTTCCGCGATTTTGTTCTTATAAAACGCATGCTTTTCAAAGAACCCGTCGCATTCCGCTTTCACCGTATTCTCGTCGCCAACCGCTCGCAAGAGCTGCCGCGCCGTTTCCACGCTTTCAAACGCGTGTTCTTTGAGCGCCGTTTGCACGTGTTGACGGAGTCCGTTTTCCGCGTTTTTGTGGAAGTCGAACAAGCCCTGCGCTTTTACCGCTTCCGCGCGCGCGTCGCGCTCGATCGCCTGCGCGTGTTCGAGTTTGCGTTGCGCCGCGGCTTTTTCCGCTTGTAACGCTTGCAAGGACTTTTCCAACTCCTGCAAATCCCCGAGCTCCCGTACGGCGCGGATTTTTTCCGTCGCGCTGTCGTACGCTTGCCGATACAGCTTGCCCTGTTCGGTCAAAGCGGATTTTTTCAGCTCGTTCTCGTCGTACGCCCGTTTACGGGCTTCCAACGCTTCCAACTGCTTTTTCAGCTCTTTTCGTTCCCGTTCAAGCGCCTTGAACGCCACCTGTAGCTTGGCTACGTCGAGCACCTTTTCTTCGCCGCCCATGCGGTTTTGAAAGGTATATTTTTCCAAGAGCTTGTCTACGTCCGCCGCCACGATCGGATATTTTTCTACGAGCGCCCGCAAATCCCCGCGGACTTCCGCGTATTCTTCCGCAAGTAGCGCGTCCTTGAAATGGTGTTTGATATATTCGACCAAGTTCTCGTCGTCGCCGAGTTTTTCCAGCTCCCTTTCCCACGCGGCGCGTTGCCCGTCGAAATCTTCTTTCGGGTATTGCGCTTCCAAGCGCTTAAATTCCGCGCGGCATACGTCCAAATCCCGTTTTGCGCGCTCCGCCGCCTGAATATCCGTCTGCGCGCCCTTGACCGTTTCGATCGCGACGGAAAGGCGTAGAATTTGCGAATCGTATTCCCCTTTCTCCAACGCCGTTTGCGCGTTTTGCAGCGCGTTCGTCGCGGCTTGCAAGGCGATTTCGGCAGCTTTTACGTTGCGTTCCGCCGTTGCCTGTTCCTGTAAATTATGCTCCAACGCGCGGTCTTCGCGATCCACCGCTTTTGCCGACGGGAGCTTGTCTAACAGCCGACGTTTTTCTTGCATTTCGGGCAACCGAGCACAAAGCCGTTCGAATTGACGGCAAGTTTCGTC
>JAFVRU010000056.1 GCA_017504065.1 Clostridia bacterium | reverse complement strand
TTGAATTTGTTCGACAACAATTCCGTTACGTTCACTCCTGCATTTTCCATTCTTTCCCAAATCGTAAACAAGTCGCAAACCCGAACGTTATACTCCGCGCAAACTTCTCTCGCCGCGTCGAAATACTTATGTAAGATCTTTTCCTTATGGCGACGTTCAAACTCTTTCGCATACGCCAAGAACAACTCGTCCTTTAAATGCGGGCTAACGTGCGTGGCGTTATAATTTTGCGTTACGAACAGCGTTTCGACTCCATTTTCATTCAATTTCGAAAAGATCCCCGCAAGCGCGTCTTTATATTCCTGTAAGCCCTGCAAGTCCTTCGCGCTATCGTTCAAGCCGAACGAAACAACGACGAAATCGGGCTGATACGACAATACGTCCCGTTCCAATCTTGCTAACCCGCCGGGCGCGTTGTCGCCGCTGATCCCGCTGTTAATGATATTTACTTGCACAGACGGATATAAAATTCCCAAAAGCTCTTTCAAACGGGTAGAATACGCGTTTTTTGGTTCGAAAACCGTGTCCAACGTCGTCGGGCTGGTCAAATAACACTCGAAACAACCTTGCGTAACGCTATCCCCCAAAAACGCAATGGTTACAGGTTTATATTTTTGCAAATCCGATTGCTTTTGCTTGAACAATTCCTTAATTTTCATCATTTTGCTCCTATCCGATACGAATTCCAAAAAATTCCGACTTTCCGCTTTGCAACTCCGCGACAAGCAACTTTGCCACAAACGCGCGGCGATCGCCAATCGTCGCTTTTTTCAATAAGTGCTTGAACGCAAACGCGCGATACGCTTTGGAGTATAACGTTTTCAACGACGGGAAACGGTATTCGCCGTTGGTATAAACGACAATATTGATCTCGTTTCCGCCCGAGTTTTCCCGCCAATCGAAATACTCCTTGCCTTTTTGGAATCGGCAAACGTACACGCAACTGCTATCCCCGCCTTTTTGGTAAAAATATTTGAAACCGAACCCTTTTCCCAAGAACGGCGTCATGAGTTTTTTGATCGCTTCCGCCGATTGTATTTCGTTCATCAAATACCTGCCTATGGGGTTTATTGCAAAACTGCCTTAATACGACGAATCCCGCTTCCGCAGCTTTGTTCCTTTAAAATCTTGAATTTTCCAAGTTTGCCCGTCGATTCTACGTGCGGACCGCCGCAAATTTCTTTGGAGAAATCCCCGATCGTATACGTTTTGACCTGTTCGCCGTACTTGCTTTCGAATAAACCCGTAAATCCTTCCGCTTTCGCTTCTTCCAAAGAAATTTCTTTCATTACGACGGGAATATCCTTTTCAATAACTTTGTTGACGAGATCTTCCACCGCCTTGATTTGTTCAGCCGTCATCGGTTGGGGTAAGTTAAAATCGAACCGCAACCGTTCTTCGGTGATGTTCGAGCCCTTTTGGTTAACGTCGGGCGAGCATACTTTTTTGAGCGCCGCGTGCAACAAGTGCGTCGCCGTGTGCAATTTCGTCGTTTCTTCTTTATGGTCGGCAAGCCCGCAAGCGAATTTTTGCTCGCTACCCGCTTTACTCTTGTTTTGATGTTCTTCAAACGCCGCTTTATAGCCGTCTAAGTCCACCGACAGGCCGCGTTCTTTCGCCATTTCATCCGTGATTTCGACGGGGAATCCGTAGGTGTCGTACAAATGGAACGCTTGCTTCCCACCGATCACCTTTTCGGGCACGTACGCGGGGTCTTTTTGGGTCATGAATGCGTTCTTGCGTTCGATCCCATTCACGCATTTTTCAAATTCTTTCAAGCCCTGTTGCAAGGTCTTGTTGAATTTCGCTTCTTCCTTATTGAGTTCGTCCGCGATCTTTTCGCGGTTGATCGCAAGCTCGGGATACACGTCTTTATATTCTTCGACGAACGCCGCAGAGATCTTGACCAAGCTTCCTTCGGGCAAGTTGATCTTCCGTCCGTAACGCACCGCGCGACGAATGATTCGACGCAAAATATAGCCTTGATCGGTGTTCGACGGCACGATCCCCTTTTCATCGCCGAGCATAAACGTCGCCGTACGCGTATGATCGAGCAAGACGCGGAAAGATTTCGTCGTTTCTTCGTCTTCTCCGTAAGTTTTGCCCGTGAGCTCGCTGATGACCTTGATCGCGTTCGCGAAAATATCCGTTTCGTAAACGCTCGACTTGCCGTTCAACACGCAAAGCGCACGCTCCAAGCCCATACCCGTATCCACGTTCTTTTGCGAGAGTTCGACGTACGAGCCGTCCGCCTGTTTGTTAAACCGCATAAATACGTCGTTCCAAATTTCCAAGAATGCGCCGCAGTTACAATCGGGGTTACACGTCGGAGAACACTTGGGTTTGCGGATTACGAACATTTCGGTATCCGTGCCGCAAGGCCCTGTCAAGCCCGCAGGTCCCCACCAGTTGTTTTCACGGGGCATAAAGTAAATGTTTTCTTTTTTAATCCCAGCCTTTTCCCAAAGCGCAGCCGCTTCGTCGTCGCGGGGCAGCGTTTCGTCGCCGCCGAATACCGTTACCGCGATTTGATCGGCAGGAATTCCAAGATATTTTTCCCCCGTCAAAAATTCATAGCTCCAAGGAATCATTTCTTCTTTGAAATAATCGCCGAGCGACCAATTCCCGAGCATTTCAAAGAACGTACAATGCCGTTCGTCGCCAACGTCGTCGATATCCCCCGTCCGTACGCATTTTTGCACGTCGCAAAGCCGCTTACCCGCGGGGTGTTTTTCGCCGAGCAAATACGGCACGAGCGGATGCATACCCGCCGTCGTGAATAACACGGTGGGGTCGTTTTCGGGAATCAAGGAAGCGGACGGAATGACCTTATGTCCCTTTTCCTTGAAAAAGTTGAGATACATTTCTCTTAAAGCTTGTCCTGTATACGTTTTCATAATTTTTTACCTTTATGGTTTATTTTCTCTGTCTTTAGCGACGTATTGTGCTTTTTACATTATAAATGTAAAACGGAGCATTTGTCAAGCGATCGCGCGCTATGCTTTCAAATTTTTTCAGGAATATAAAAAGAGTCGACTTTGATTGAGCCGACTCCTTTAACTCCTTACACGGTTATAAAGTGATCGTTTCGTCTGTGCAAACGACTTCCTTGATAGATCCTTTCCAATACTTACCTTTTATGATTTCGTTCCATTGTGCGACCTTTCCGTTAAAGGTTATTTTCTCCAATGCTGAACAGCTTGCAAACGCATAATCGCCGATACTCGTAACGCTGTTTGCTATAACGACTTCGGTTATATTGCTACAACCACCAAACGCGTCTTTACCAATGGTCGTTACGGTGTCGGAGATAACGACTTTTTCTAAACTTGCGCAACCGTAAAACGCATAATCTGCAATGGTTTGAATCGATTTCGGTACTTCCAGTACTTTCAACAATTCGTTATTTACGTACAATTTTGCCTTGTATACAGGATTTGCATCATACGAGCCAAACGTAAGATTCATCCAAGCGGCTATATCCGTAATATATACTTCTTTCAATCTACATTCCTCAAACGCCTTATAATCCATGCTTTTCACACTATCGGGAATAGTAATTTGCTCCAAACCCGTACATCCGGCAAACGCATACGAACCGATACTGACAACTCCGTTCGGGATCACGACTTCCGTTAATGCGGTACAATTATCAAACGCATTGTAACCAATCACCTTACAGTCGTCTGCAATCGTAACCGACGTAATATTGTTATAAATCGTACCCAAACAAAAAACGTATGGATTATCGTCATTCCCCAAATAGGACAACTCGTCTTTTGTATTCGTTTGCACGTTGGTATAATAAAATGCTTTAAGACCAATGCTTGTAATACTGTCGGGAAGAACAACTTGCGTTAAATTTTGGCAATTATAAAACGCTTGCGTATCGATTCTTTCCACACCGTTAGAAATAACGACTTCCGTTATGAGCGTCTGTCCCGAAAGAGCGCTTTCTAGAATGCCTTTGACGGGATTTCCTTCATACGAAGACGGAATGACTACCCGCTCGTCCGTTCCTGTATACCCCTGAACGTAAGCGTTGCCGTCCGACGCAGTCCAAAACAACAATCCGTCCGTCAGAGCTTCTTCTCCGCAATGCATACAAAATCCGTCTTCATACTCGTGTTTACATACTACGACTTCAGGTTTAGACGGTTTTTCCCCGCCGCCGCTTTCACCTTCGCCGCCTTCGCTGCCATCCCACGTCATCGGCGGCAATTCTCCTACCGTTGCGTTATCGTACGAGATGACCAAATTGATATAGCTGGTTTCTGTAATCGTTACGCCGTCGCCGATATACGTATCCGTGTACTCCGAAACGTAAGAATACAACAGCCCGTCCACAAATTTTAATTCGCAGCTAGCAACCATTTCTTCGGTTGTCAGTTGATAGACGTACGTGCCGTCCGCATTTTGGAATGCCGCATATTGCTCCACAATATACGAAAGGTAGACGTCCATGTTGTTTAAAAGCCCATTCAACGTAGCCGTAAACGCTTCTTCGGGAGCATGATAAGGAAGGCAATCCCATTCTCCCGCGTTGAAACGC
>JAFVRU010000055.1 GCA_017504065.1 Clostridia bacterium | reverse complement strand
GTACGTTAAACGCATACCTGCCCCGTGGATTTATGCTCTTTCTATTGCTTATTTGTCGAAGTTTACGATCGCTGCGAAGTCGGGAGCTTTCAAGGACGCGCCGCCGATCAAACCGCCGTCGATTTCAGGCATAGCCATCAATTCCTTGCAGTTGCCCGCGTTCATGCTGCCGCCGTATTGAATGCGGAGCGCCGCCGCGCATTTCGGGCAGAACATTTCGCCGACCGTTTTACGAATAAACGCAATCGTTTCGTTTGCTTGTTCCGCGGTAGCCGTTTTACCCGTACCGATCGCCCAAACGGGTTCGTACGCGATCACGATCTTGGAGATATCTTCGATGTCTTTCAAGCCGTCGCGGATTTGCGTAGCCAAAACTTCTTCCGTTTTGCCCGTTTCTCTTTCTTCCAAAGATTCGCCGATACAAACGATCGGGGTGAGCCCTGCTTTCAAAGCGGTCAACGTTCTCTTGTTCACCGTTTCGTCCGTTTCCGCGAAATATTGACGGCGTTCGCTATGCCCGATGATGACGTATTCCACGCCGTATTCCAAGAGCATCGCCGCGGAGATTTCACCCGTGTACGCGCCTTTTTCCGCAAAGTGTACGTTTTCCGCGCCGAGCTTGATGTTCGTGCCTTTCAAAGCTTCGCTAACTGCGGGAATATCGATCGCGGGAACGCAAACGACTACGTCGCAGTTCGCTTCCGTAACAAGCGGAGCAATCGCTTTAACAAGCGTTACGCCTTCGGAAGCGGTATTGTTCATTTTCCAGTTACCTGCAATAATGGGTCTTCTCATAATATAATTCTCCTTAAAGTTGGTTTTTTATACATAGTAGGGGGACGAACGTCGTTCGCCCCCGTAAACTTCTCTTATTTATCGTTCAAGCAAGCGATGCCGGGAAGCACTTTGCCTTCGAACAATTCAAGCGAAGCGCCGCCGCCCGTCGAGATATGGCTCATTTTATCCGCATAGCCGAGTACTTGTACCGCCGCCGCGCTGTCGCCGCCGCCGATGATCGTCGTAGCTTTGCCGTAAACGCTTGCAAGCGCTTCTGCAACCGCTTTCGTGCCGGCTGCCAAAGTCGGGTTTTCGAATACGCCCATAGGCCCGTTCCAAATCACGGATTTTGCGTTTGCAACGACTTCCGCGAAAAGCTTCTTCGTTTCAGGACCGATATCCAAGCCCATCATATCGTCGGGGATCGCGTTGGACGGAACAACCGTCGTTTCGATCGGCGCGTCGATGGGGTTGGGGAATTCATGCGCCGCAACCGTATCTACGGGGAGTACGAGCTTCTTGCCAAGCGCTTCCGCTTTCTTCAACATTTCGTTGCAGTAGTCGATCTTTTCGTCGTCTACGAGCGAAGTACCGATCTTACCGCCTTTCGCTTTCAAGAACGTGTACGCCATACCGCCGCCGATAACGAGCGTGTCGCATTTTTCGAGTAAGTTGGAAATAACGTTGAGTTTATCCGCAACTTTCGCGCCGCCCAAAATCGCAACGAAGGGGCGTTCGGGATTTTCCAACGTATCCGCCATAACCGAGAGTTCTTTTTCGATCAAGAACCCGCAAGCCGCCGTGCTAACGAGCCCTTCTTCTACGATCCCTGCTGTGGAAGCGTGGGAACGGTGCGCCGTACCGAACGCGTCGTTTACGTAGACTTCGCAATAGCTCGCAAGCGCTTGCATAAATTCGGGGAATTTCTTTTCTTCGCCCTTATGGAAACGCAAGTTTTCCAAAAGTACGCATTCGCCTTCCTTGCAAGCTTCAACTTTCGCTTTTGCGTCCGCGCCGATTACGTCGGTAGCAAAGGTAACTTTGCCGTCCAAAAGCTCGTTCAATCTTGCAGCTACGGGCGCAAGCGTCAATTTCTTGACGTCTTTCTTCGCCTTTTCCAAAGCTTCGGCGGTTGCCGCTGCTTGTTCCGCTTCGGGAAGCGCTGCGATCTTCGCTTTTTCTTTCTTGTTGAGTTCGAGTTTTTCATCGAATACGTTATGGGGCTTGCCCATGTGCGAGCAAAGCGTTACTTTCGCGCCTTGTTCCATAAGGTATTTGATGGTGGGCAACGCGCCGATGATACGGTTTTCGTCGGTGATGACGCCGTCTTTCATGGGTACGTTGAAATCGCATCTGACAAGGACTTTTTTGCCTTTGACTTCTACGTCTTTTACAGTTTTCTTGTTCATAGAAAAGAGTTCTCCTTCAATATAAATTTTTCATACGTATATATAATACCCAATTTTTTCGCGTTTGTCAACTTTTTGTAAAATTTTTGGGAAAATAATCCTAAAAATCTTTTTTAAACGGAAATTTTCGCCGAGCCATACCGAATTGTTGACGGGAAAAGCAAAATGTGCTATACTTAAATACGATGAAAACTTGTAAAATTACGGTGATGCGAAAAGTCTTTTATAAGGACTTGGCGGAACAATACGAAAACCCGATTGAACACGCCTGTGATCTTCAAGAAGGGCAAACCTTTCTTTGCAGGAACGGCGAACGTCC
>JAFVRU010000054.1 GCA_017504065.1 Clostridia bacterium | reverse complement strand
GCTTAGAGCTGCTACATTCCTGTCCTGACACGGTTCACGGCATTACGTTGCATAAGACCTTGCGATCAACGTCCCTTACGGCGCGCAAACCTTCCATAAACGTCGTCGAGAAAGGCATTCGGCTCTGATATAGCGGATTTCAGATACAGGGTGCCGCTAGCTCCCCGCCTACGCGCAGCTTTTATATTATACACCATTTCCAAACGGAATGCAACCTTTTTTATCAAGTTTTTTTCAACCTTCCTTGGATTATATTGACAAATTACGCGAAAGAGCGTATAATAAATGGAAATAGAAAGGAGTTATCACTATGTCGGAAAATTGTTCGCATAATTGTTCGAGCTGCTCAAAAAGCTGCAGTTCGAGAACACAAGAAAGTATGTTAAAAGAACCGCATAAACAATCGTCGGTGAAAAAAGTCATCGGGATCGTTAGCGGTAAAGGTGGGGTCGGGAAATCGCTTACGACGGCGCTACTTGCGGCTTTTGCGCAAAAACAGGGCTTGTCCGTCGGGATTATGGACGCGGATATTACGGGCCCGTCCATTCCCCGCATGTTCGGAGTCAAAGAACACGCTACGGGCGACGAAAACGGAATCAATACCGTATTGAGCCCGTCGGGCATGCAGCTTATGTCCATGAATCTATTGCTCGAAGAAGAAACTGCGCCCGTGGTTTGGCGTGGTCCTGTGATTGCAGGCGCGGTCATGCAGTTTTGGACGGACGTTATTTGGAAAGACGTCGATTTGCTGTTTATCGATATGCCGCCGGGAACGGGCGACGTGCCTTTGACGGTGTTCCAAAGCATTCCCATTGCGGGCATCGTCGTAGTGGCAACTCCGCAGGATTTGGTGAAAATGGTCGTCGAAAAAGCCGTGAATATGGCGAATATGCTGCAAATTCCCGTACTCGGGCTCGTGGAGAATATGAGCTATTTCGAGTGCCCTGATTGCGGGAAAAAGTTGGAGATTTTCGGGCGCAGCAAAGCGGAACAGATCGCGGCGGAATACGCGATCCCGACGATCGCGCGCATTCCCATCGATCCGAAGATTTCCGAATACGCAGACGCGGGTCGGATTGAAGATTACGAAACGGACGCGCTCGCGGAAATTTTTGCGCGAATCCAAAAAACGGAAAGAAACTAACGTTTCGCGATTACGAAAGAAAAAATGGGATTTAGGGAAAAGAAAAACAAAGCGGAGAAGAAGTGGCGAGCTCTAAAAATCGGCGTTCTGTGTTTTTTGTTGATCGCATTGACGGGGCTGTGCGTATTTTCCGCTTTTTGTCCGCCGAAAACTTGGAAATATTACGTTGGCAAACCCGACGTGTCCAAACGTAAAGACGGAGAATTGCGTATCCACATGTTGGACGTTGGGCAAAGCGAATGTATTTTGCTGGAATTCCCCGACGGCAAAACGGCGCTGATTGACGGCGGCGACGGTCGGGAAACGACAAACAAGACGATATTGCGGTACTTGAACGCGTTAAAAATCGATACGATCGACGTCTTGATCGTTACGCATACCGACGCCGATCATTGCGGCGGGCTGGACGAGATTATTCAAAATAAAAAGATCAAAACCGCCTATTTGCCGAACGTCGAACCGACCGAGAATACGCAATATGCGGAAGTTTACAACGCGCTTTTGGACGAAGAATGTCCGTTTACCGCCGCGCATTACGGACTCCGACTCGGAAACAACAGTCAGGAATATTCTTATGCGTTTACCTGTATTTATCCGTATACGTTGTCGGACTTGGACGGAACAGAGAGCAACGAACGCTCGTCGGTGTTTTGGTTGGATTATAACGGTGTGAGCGCGTTATTCACGGGCGATATGTCTACGGAAACGGAAACGAACCTTGCAAAGGCGCATCGGTTGGGCGTATGCGCGCAGTTGGGCGTGGATTTATCGTCCACGGAAATTTTAAAAGTAGCGCATCACGGCAGTTCGAATTCGACCAGCGCGAGCTTTTTGGAGCTACTCGGCGTGGAAACAGCCTTGATTTCTTGCGGCGAGAACAACGTTTACGGGCATCCGACGGAGCAAGTGTTGCACAATTTACAAACGGTGGGCGCGACGACGTACCGTACCGATCGGCAAGGGCATATCGTCGTTACGATAACGCCTTCGGGAACGTACGCCGTGGAAACGGAATAAAGAATTAAGCATCGCGGTAGTTGGACTGCCGCGTTTTGTTTTTGCGTTTACGGATACCCTTTGAAAGAGTAGTTGTCAACGTTATAACGCTCCAACAGCAAAAAAGTTCCTTTTTTTCGGCTGGAATGGAAGAATTTCACCTGATTTTCATTGTAATCTATTGAAAAATTTGCTATAATAATCAA
Organism: Clostridia bacterium; assembly: GCA_017504065.1. Classification (GTDB taxonomy): domain Bacteria; phylum Bacillota; class Clostridia; order Christensenellales; family Borkfalkiaceae; genus Scatosoma. Next base: position 5,236 of record JAFVRU010000054.1, on the reverse strand, counting down.
AGAATATAATTTCCGTGGGTAAAAATGGAAGCGATTAAGTTTGAACAAGTACGGTTCTCGTACGAATCGGATGAAAGGAAAGACGCAAACCAAGACGTATTCGGGCTGGATAAAGTCGATTACGCGTTGGACGGCGTCGATTTTGTCGTGCAAGAAGGGGAATTTGTCGCCGTATTAGGTCATAACGGCAGCGGGAAATCCACTTTGGCGCGCTTGACAAACGGCTTGTTGACTCCGTCGTCGGGAAATATCACGGTTTTGGGCTTGGACGCAACGGATGAGAAATATTTATTCGAAATCCGTAAGCAAGTCGGGATCGTATTCCAAAACCCCGACAATCAAACGGTGGCTTCTATCGTGGAAGACGATATCGCGTTCGGCCCGGAAAACGTCGGCATTCCGCGCGACGAGATCGGCAAACGTATCGATTTCGCTTTGAACGCCGTAGGCATGCAGGAGTTTCGCCACGCCACGCCGAGTCGGCTTTCGGGCGGACAAAAACAACGCGTAGCGATCGCCGGCGTACTCGCTTTGAAACCGAAAGTCATGATCTTGGACGAAGCGACGGCAATGCTCGATCCGCGCGGTCGGAAAGAAGTCATCGACGTTGTGTTGAAACTCAACAAAGAAGAAAATATTACGGTCATTTTGATTACGCATTTCCCCGAAGAAGCGATGCTTGCCGATCGGGCGGTCGTCATGAGCGAAGGCAAGATCGTGTTGCAAGGCGCGCCGCAAGAAATTTTGAGCAAAGGGGACGAGTTGAAGAAATTCTCTTTAACGTCGCCCAAACCCATTCGGATTTGTCGGGAGCTGACGGAAAAGGGCTTGACGGTCGCGGACGGCATGGACGCGGAGAGCGTCGCCGAAAATATCCGCGCGGCGTTGAACGAGCGGGGGATTGTAACGGCGCAAGCCGCGGAGTCGGAAGAACCGTCGAAAGAAGTAGAAGCGACCGACGGAAAAGGCGGGGTGGTTTGCGAAAACTTGACCTATGTATATAACGCGAAATCCCCGTTTGCAACGTATGCTTTAAACGGCGTGGATTTACAGATTCACGCAGGGGATTTTTTCGGGATCATCGGGCATACGGGTAGTGGAAAATCTACGTTCGTGCAGCATTTGAACGCGCTTTTGAAAGTGCCGACGGCGGAAAAGAAATACAAGCCGAAAAAGCCGAAGAAAGGCAAACCGCAACCGCCCAAAACCGCTTTGACGGTGGACGGGTACGACTTGACGGATAAAACGACCGATTTTCGGGAATTGCGTAGCAAAGTCGGCATGGTGTTTCAATATCCCGAATATCAACTTTTTGCCGAAACGGTCTTGGAAGACGTGGCGTTCGGCTTGAAAAATTTCCGTAAAGACGTAACCGACGAAGAAGTGCAAACGGCGGTTCGGGAAGCGTTGGAAACGGTGGGGTTGGATTACGAAGAAATCAAAGACAAATCCCCGTTCGATCTTTCTGGCGGACAAAAACGCCGCGTAGCGATTGCGGGCGTTATCGTAACCAAACCCGAAATTCTCGTTTTGGACGAGCCTGCGGCAGGGCTTGATCCGCTCGGAAAAGAAGAAATCATGTCGCTTTTGCATAAAATCCGTTCGGAGTGGTGTAAAACGGTGGTGATCGTTTCGCACGATATGGACGAAATTGCGGAAAATTGCAACCGCGCGGCGATTTTTGCGGACGGGAAAGTCTTGCGGACGGATACGCCCAAACGGTTGTTTGCGGACGTGGATCGTATGCTGGACGCGGGCTTGGACGTACCGTTTACGGCGAAAGTTTGCAAGGCTTTAAAGGAAAAAGGCTTGGAAATTTCCTGCGATTTCACAACCCAAGATCTCATCGAAAAGACGTATGCGCTCGCGCAGACGAAAGGGGGGCAGAAGAATGCGTGAAGTAGCGTTCGGGCAGTATTACCCCGCAAAATCGTTTGTGCATAAATGCGATCCGCGCATGAAGATCCTGTTTTTGATCGTCTATATCGTCGCGGTGTTCTTGTCCAAGAACTTTTACGCGTTGGGCGCGTGCGCGTTCGTGTTCGTGCTCGTCGCGGCGTTTTCAGGCGTACCGTTTCGAAGCCTACTCCGCTCGGTAAAAGCCGTTTTGTTCTTGCTTATCTTTATGACGGTGCTCAATTTGTTCTTCTATTCGGGCGAAACGGTGCTTTGGGAATGGAAATTCATCGAGATCACCAAGGAAGCGTTGTATCACACGGCGTTCTTAGCAGCGCGGCTGTTTTTGCTTGTGCTCGGTTCGTCCTTGTTGACGTTGACGACGACTCCCGTATCCCTTGCGGACGGGATCGAGAGCCTGCTAACTCCCTTGAAATGGATACGCTTCCCCGTTCACGAACTCGCTTTGATTATGTCGATCGCGCTTCGGTTTATTCCGATTTTGACGGATGAAACGGGTCGGATTATGAACGCGCAAAAAGCGCGCGGTGCGGATTTCGAAACGGGCGGGCTTATCAAACGGGTCAAAGCGGTAATTCCCATTTTAATTCCGCTACTCATCAGCGCGTTCCGTCGTTCCGAAGAACTCGGCGACGCGATGGACGCCCGTTGTTATGCGGGTAGCAAGGTGCGGACGAAATACAAAAAACTCACCTTTACGTGGCGGGATTTGATCGCGACGCTCGTAGTCGGCGGCTTGCTCGCAGGGGTGATCTTATTGCGAACGTATACGCTTTCGCTCGTATAAAAGGAGTGGCTATGAGATACGTTTTAAAAATCGCATACGACGGGACGGAGTACGCGGGTTGGCAGTATCAGCCCAACGCCGTTTCCGTGCAGGAAGTTTTGGAAAAAGCGATTTCGGATGCGCTCGGACAAACGCTGAAAACCACGGCAAGCGGTCGAACGGACGCAGGCGTGCACGCGGCGGGGCAAGTCTGTCATTTCGACGGGGAGAATATTAGCGTTCCGCCCGAAAAAATGCCCGACTGTTTGAACCGTTTTTTACCGCCTGACGTGCGGGTTTTGGACGGTTGGGCGGCGGACGCTGCGTTTGATAGTAACCGTAGCGCGAAACGGAAAACGTACGTGTATTCCCTGTACGTTTCCGCCCGCGAGATGCCGCTGAAAGAACGGTTTGCCACTCGTTTGGAATACGCGCCCAAACTCCCAGCGTTGCAAAATGCCGCTAAGCTTTTGGAAGGGGAGCACGACTACAAAGCGTTTTGCGCGTCGGGCTCGGCGGTCAAAACGACGGTGAGAACGGTCTACGAAGTCCGCGTGGAAGAAAGCGAGAGCTTCGGCGGACGGGATTTAAAAGTTTATGTAACGGGCAACGGATTTTTGTATAACATGGTGCGTACGATGGTTGGCGAGCTCATCGATCTTGCGGCGGGCAAGCGTACGGAAGAAAGTTTGTTGCAGGCTTACGAAACGGGTCGGCGGGAACTACTCGGAAAAACGATGCCTGCAAAAGGCTTAACGCTGGTGCAGGTAGAATATCAACAAGGAAATTAAGACTATGGGATTACAATCGATTTATCAAATTTCGTATATGTTCACGAGCTTCTTTACGAAGAACAAAACGGCAAAAGTCGAGATTGCGACGGCGATGATCGTTGCGGGCGCGCTGTTTTTGGTTTTGTTCATTTTGCAAGGCGTAGGGATCTATACAATGGCGAAACGCCTTGGCAGAAAGAAGAAAGCCTTGGCGTTTGTTCCGTTTGTAAATTTGTACTATATCGGCAAGCTGGTCGGCGAATGTATCGTTTGCGGACAAAGAATGAAACGCGCGGGCTTGTATGCCATGATCGCGGAAATTTTGGCTTCGACGGTGTTCATCGCGTCGATCGTAACGGAATTTTATCTGTATGTGAACGTTGGCGAGCCCGTTATGGACAGCTTCGGGTATCCCGATTGGTCGAGCCTGAATATCACGGGGCTTGCGTTGGCGTTGGCAAAAATCAACGAGATCTGCAATTACGTGATCATGATTTTGATTCTCGTAGAAAGCATTATGATGTTGCTGCTTATGACGGGGCTTTTCAAAAAATACAGCCCGAGAAACTATTTTATGCTCGGCGCGATCATTATGTTTATTCCGATTTCGAGATACATCATCATTTTCACGTTGCGCAACCGCCAGCCGATCGATTACGAAGCGTATATGCGCGCCCGTCGGGAAGCGTATTTCCGCCAACAGCAGCAATATTATAACGGTTACGGCGGGGGATATCCTAACAACCCGTACCAACAAAATCCCTATCAACAAAGCCCGCAACCCCGTCCGAAACCCGAAGATCCGTTTTCGGAGTTCGGTGGCAACGGCGACGGGGATCAGTCGAAAAACGGGAAGTCGGACGAACCGTTTGAAGAATTTTCCGACGGATTTTTCAACTGAGCGGCGGCGAACGGAAAAATTGCATAAAAATCATAAGACGGAAATAAGGAAAAGTTATATTTCCGTCTTTTTTTTCGCGCGTGAGAAGCTTAAACGTTTTACATTATAAAAATACTGTGGTATAATAAGTAATAGTTATAAATTCAGGTTATAAGTAAGCGTAGAAAGGAGACGGGAGTATGTTGGAAGAAAATATAGCGGCAATCGCCACGCCGGCGGGGAAAGGCGGGGTCGCGATCATTCGGATCAGCGGCAAAGACCCGCTTTCGATCGCGAGTAAAATGTTCCGACCCGTAGGCAAGGTGCAAGTCGCGGAGTTTGAACCCTACCGCATGTATCCCGGTCAAATCGACGGCGGGAATTTTCAGGACTACGGTCTTTGCGTATATTTTAAAGCTCCCGCAAGCTATACGGGGGAAGATATTGTCGAATTCCAATGCCACGGCGGGGAAAACGTTGCGCGCGGAATCTTAAAACAAACTTTCCGTTTAGGCGCGAAACCCGCGGGCAAGGGGGAGTTCACCAAGCGCGCGTTTTTGAACGGCAAACTCTCGCTTGCAGGCGCGGAAGGGATCGCGGATATGATCAACGGTGAATCGGACGCGGAAGTCAAGGCGGGGTTCTTGCTGTATAGCGAAAAACTGACGGAAAAGGTCCGCGCTTTACAAAGTGAGCTGAAAACGCTGCTCGCAGGGATTGACGTTTCGGTGGATTATCCTGAAGAAGACGTGGAAGAACAGCACGTTGCGGAGCTCGCGATCGAATTGAAAAATCTTCGTACGCGGATTGCGGAGCTTACGGCGACGTACGCGGTCGGGAAAAAGATCAAATCGGGGGTAACCGTTGCCATTTGCGGGAAACCGAACACGGGAAAAAGCT